>JAITWV010000091.1 GCA_031285105.1 Streptococcaceae bacterium
AACGGCGGTGTATTTAGCTGGATCAATGATTGTAGAAGCAAAAAAGGAAAGAAAAAATACATAAATTCAATTTATCTCGATGGGGAAATAAAAAATTATATGAAAACGAAAACAGAACAACTCATCCATAAATTAAATCAAGCACATGAACAATTTTCAAGAGACTTCTTTTTGGATAAAACACATAAAAAAGTAAATTTATCAAAAGAAATTCGTTTTGTGCCAATTGAACACATTTTAACTTATCAAATGGCACTTTCGTCTTCAATTGAATGCTATTTAGCTCAATTTGATTTTACAGGAATAAATTTTACTTACCGAGTTAAAAATTTCAACAGCATCACCGCTAAATTGATGAAATTTCGTCAAAATGACAAGCGCTACCCGGTATTTGATTGGATGAATGATTTATTTGGCGCAAGAATTGTTGTGAGTGAAGAAGAATTTCAACTGATTTTAAAACAAATTGATGAATTACAAGAAAAATATTCTTTAAAAAGTGGCTATATTCGAAAAAAAGGTGATGGTTACCGAGGGATTCATCTTTATTTGAGGAATAACTATAATTATTATTTCCCATGGGAGCTTCAAATTTGGTCGCAGGTGGATGTGGAAAGTAATGAAAAAACCCATCGCCAACATAAATTGAAGGGGAAATAAATGAAATACGAAGCAAAAAAAGAACTCAAACAAATCTTTGGAACAAAACAAAAACCATCAACTTTTGAATTACCAACCTTGCGTTTTTTAACCATCAACGGCAAAGGAAATCCAAACAACTTAACATTTCAAAAACACGTTCAAGCGCTATATGCAGTCATGTACACCGCAAAATTTGACTACAAAAAGTCTCCAACGCATGAACAATGGAGTGATTTCACAGTAGCACCTTTAATGGCTTGGTGGACAATAAGTGAAGAGGCGATTCAGCGAGGAACATTCACAAAAGATGATTTTGTTTATGAGCTTCGAATACTAATCCCTTATTTTGTACCTGATGAAGTAGTGAAAACAAGCATAATAAAAGCAAAAGAGAAAAAGGGCTTTCCTGAAATTGATGAAGTTTCAATAAAAGAATATCCCAAAATGCCAGTTGCTCAAATACTTCACGTAGGAACATATGATGATGAGCCACAAACATTTGAAAAATTAGAACAATTTCTTTTAGAACAAGGATTAAAACGAAAATCAAAAAATCACGTAGAAATCTATTTGAGTGACCCAAGAAAAATAGTTCCCCAAAAGCTCAAAACGATTTTACAAGTAGAAGTTTAAGCAAAAAATCACTATCTTGAAAACCTTTCCAATCTATGAAATAATAAGAATTGAGACTAGGACAAAACTAATTTCTTGCTTTAGTTAATGAACGTTGAAGGAAGAAAACTCACATTTGAGCTCGAAAATTCGTGAAGTCCTAGCGTATTAAGAGTTTTGTCCTAGTCTCAATTTTTTACGAAAAGAGCAAAAAATGTTAGTCAAAATCTTACAAGAGCAAGTAAATTTCACAGCAAGTGAGAGTTTAATTGCCAATTACATATTGAAATACCCTTTTGAAACGTCCAATTTATCTGCATCTGAATTAGGCGAGCAAACATTTACTTCTCGTGCGACGGTTTTTCGATTAATTAAAAAAATCGGAGTGGCAAATTTTGAAGAATTAAAACGTCAAATCGCTATTGAAATGAGTGAAACCACTCGGTTGAATGAATTATTAGAACAAGAACCCTTTCACTCAGACAGTTCGGTTATGGAAGTGGCCAATAAATTACCGATTTTTTATGATCAAGCGATTCATCATACGAAAGCCAATTTAGATTATCAAGCACTAGAAAGGATTGTCGAGCATTTAAGTCAAGCTTCAAAAATAGATATTTATGGTATGGGGGTAGCAAATTCCCTAGCAACCACTGCTATGTTTCGTTTTCAGTCGACCGGAAAAGAATGTCACGTGCAGACGTCTATTAATGAACATTACGTTATGTCTAGTCGTGATAAAAAAGTTGTAGCACTTGTGATTTCCGTTACCGGCTGTAATCAAGAAACGGTACGAATTGCTAAATATCTACGAAAAAATGGCGTTTATGTGGTGGGGATTGCTGGAACAAGAGGCAATGATTTAAAAGAAGTGTGTGATGAGTATTTAGAAATTTACTCAAAAAGAAAAAATGTCAGCTTAATCCATACGACTTCTTATTTTTCAACTACCTATATTTTGGATATTTTATATACTTCCTTGTTTGTGAAAGATATGGATTATCAATTAAAATTGGCGATGGATGTGACGGAGTTTCGGATGAAAAACTAAATTGAGACGAAGTGTATCATAATTGTGTCTAATTTCCAGAAAATTTGAGACCCTTAGTCCGAAGCGTTTGGATAGTATTGCTTGTTTGGTCTATACAAGTTATGATAAAGACAGATAAGTAAACAATTATATTTTCCAAACCAAATCCATAATATGTTATCCAAAAAACAACACTATCATTTGATTGAGAGTGTTGTTTTTATGTTTCTATGTTTAGAAAACTTTACGACTTCTAAATTTCCTATTTTGTTTTGTGCAAAAGTTTACTATAATATAAGAAACATTATTTTTTAAATGAAGAGGGGAAATTAAATGAGACAAACCAAATATTTCATTCCAACATTAAGAGAAGTGCCAAATGATGCGGTCGTTAAATCACATCAAATGTTATTACGTGCAGGTTATATTCGTCAGGTATCTTCAGGAATTTACAACATGCTACCTTTAGCTAATCGTGTCTTAGAAAAAATTAAAGTTGTGATGCGTGAAGAATTTGACAATATTGGTTCAGCTGAAATGCTGATGCCAGCTATGATTACTGATGAATATTGGAAAGAAACGGGTCGTTATGAAGCTTATGGTGATGACTTAATTAAGTTAAAAAACCGTGATGGTGCGGGCTTTGTTTTAGGTCCAACCCACGAAGAAACCGTGACACACTTAATTCGTGAAGAAGTGAAGTCATACAAACGTTTACCAATCAATCTTTACCAAATTCAATCAAAATACCGTGATGAAAAACGTCCACGCTTTGGTTTATTACGTTGTCGTGAGTTCATTATGAAAGATGCGTATTCATTCCATGCTACTCAAGAATCATTGGATGAAACATTCTTAGATTATGAAAGTGCCTATTCAGCAATTTTTGAGCGTTGTGGGTTGAAATTTATTATCATTCAAGCTGACTCAGGTTTAATTGGTGGTTCTGGTTCACGTGAATTTATGGCGTTAGCAGATATTGGTGAGGATACGGTTGTTTATGCGGAAGGTTCTGATTACTCAGCCAACTTAGAAATGGCCACAAGTATGCACATTCCAAATGAAAATAAAGAAGAAGCAAAAGAAGTTGAAAAAGTAGCCACGCCTGATATGCACACGGTCGATGAAGTAGCAACTTTCTTGAATATTGAAGGAAATGATATCATCAAATCATTGTTATTTATCGCTGACGGCAAACCAGTTTTAGCCTTAGTTCGCGGCAATGATGAAGTCAATGAAGTCAAATTAACCAATGCCTTAGGTGCAACGATTGTCGAAGAAGCAACAATTGCTGATGCACAAAAATATCTAGGTGCAGGTTTTGGCTCATTAGGTCCAGTTGGCGTATCAGAAGAAGTAACTATCATTGCTGATCGTTACATTGAAGAAATGTCTAATTGCTATGCTGGAGCAAATATTGATGGGTTCCACTTGAAAAACGTGAATATCGGTAAAGACTTTACACCAACAAAAGTAGTAGATATTCGCACAGTCAAAGAAGGCGAAATGTCTCCAGATGGAAAAGGCGTGTTGAAATTCACTCGTGGTATCGAAATCGGACACATCTTCAAACTTGGCACAAAATATTCTGAGGCGATGAATGCGACTGTTTTAGATGAAAATGGACGTAGTATTCCAATCATCATGGGATGTTACGGAATCGGTGTATCACGTATGCTTTCAGCGATTACAGAGCAAATTGCCGATGAAAATGGGTTAACATGGCCAACTGAAATCGCACCATTCCACGTTCATGTCATTCCTGCCAACGTGAAAAAAGAAGAAATCATGAACTTAGTTGAAGAAATCGAAGCCGACTTTAAAACAAACAAAGTAGAATTCTTAACGGATGACCGCGATGAGCGTATGGGCGTAAAATTTGCTGATTCTGACCTTATCGGTTTACCAATTCGTGTAACTGTCGGCAAAAAAGCAGCAGAAGGCATTGTTGAAGTCAAAGTGAAGAAAACAGGCGAAGTGATTGAAGTTGCTAAAGAAGATTTAGTGAAAACAGTGAACGAATTGCTTTATAAATAAACATATATTATCAAGGTTTAGTGGCATTTCAATGATTGAATAGCCACTAAACCGATTATTTAAGAAGAGGAAAAAACAATGAAAATGAATGAAATGGAACAATTAATCGTTTGTGGCGGTTGTAATGCCAAAATTGGACCGGGTAATTTGGGTGAATTGCTTTCAGATTTACCAAAATCAACCAATGAAAATCTATTAGTCGGTTTTGATTCCTCAGATGATGCGGCGGTTATTCAATTAAACGACAAACAAGCCATCATTCAAACATTGGATTTTTTTCCACCAATGGTTGTCGATCCGTATTCATTTGGAAAAATCGCAGCTGCTAATGCGTTAAGTGATGTATATGCGATGGGGGGGGAAGTTCTTTCAGCTTTAAATATCGTTGCGTTTCCTGAAGAAAAAGATATGAATATATTGAAAGAAATTTTGCGTGGAGGAGCGGAAAAAGTCATCGAAGCCGGTGGTATTTTATCAGGAGGACATTCAATTCATGACTCTTCGGTAAAATATGGTTTATCCGTCACAGGGACCATTGATCCAAGCAAAATTTTGAAAAACAATACGCCTAATCTAGGAGACCATTTGATAATAACCAAACCAATTGGTGTCAGCATCATGGCAGCAGGTTTTACAACAGGTGAAATTTCAGCGCAATCTTTTGAAAAAGCAGCAGTAAGTATGGAAACGTTGAATAAATACGCCATGGATATCTTGCGCAAGTACTCTGTTACTTCTTGTACAGATATTACAGGCTTTGGTTTAGCCGGTCATTTGTCAGAAATGTTAGCTGGAAATTATTCAGCACAAATTCATTCAGCGCAAATTCCTTATTTTGAAGAAGCCTATCAAGGAGCAAAAGACTTCATTTTCACAGCTGGCGGACAACGCAATCGTAACTTTATGTATGACAAAATAGATTTTCAAATAGATGACTTTGCTATGGAAGAATTATTATTTGACCCTCAAACCTCAGGTGGACTCTTAGTATCCGTTCCAGCAAATGAAGCAGCAGAAATTCTAGAAAAATTGCAAAAAGAAAATATTCCCGCTCGTGATATTGGCGTGATTATTAATCGATTTGAAAAAGATTTATTGGTAGTCTAGGAGGGCTTTTAAATGTTTAAAATTAACGCAATCGGTAAGGCTTGTCCACTACCAGTGATTGAAACCAAACGTGCATTAGCGCAAAATGATGTAGTTGAAACATTGGTAGACAATGAAGTGGCGACTCAAAATTTACAAAAAATGGCAACACAATTAGGCTTACAAACCCAAATTACACACGAAGGTGAAAATCTATATCGGGTAATTTTAGCAAAAACAGATACAGAAATAATCAACACACCCACAAAAGAACAAACATTAGAAACAAGTTATGCAGTCGTAATTGACCGAGATATGATGGGACAAGGCGATGAAGCTTTGGGACGTAATTTACTAAAAATGTTCGTCTACTCATTAACCGAACAAGATGTTTTACCAGACACCATCATCTTTTATCATGGTGGCGTACATTTAGTTACCAAAGACTCAGATAGTGTTGAAGATTTAATAAAATTAGCTGAACATGGTGTAAACATTTATAGTTGCGGTGCTTGCCTTGATTTTTATGATTTGACCGACAAGTTAGCCGTTGGAGAAATTACCAACATGTACACAATCGTTGAAATGATGCGTAGCGCAAATAGAATTTTAAAACCCTAAAGGAGTTTATGATGATTGAACATTACGGAATCATTTTATTTCCATCAACCAAAATGGCGATGAGTGCCGAACGTTTAGCCAAAAAAGCCGATTTAAAAGTTCGCATAATTTCCACACCGCAAAAGCTTCGTGCCTCTTGCGGTTTTTCGTTGAAATATGAGTTGAGTCAAGAAGAGGCTTTGTTGGATGTTTTAAGGATAAATGGGATTGAAATTGAAGGATATTATCATGCGTGTCAACAAGGGTTGAAGGTTACTTATGATGTTTAGTGATATGTAGAATTGACAATTACTTTAGTACATCGTAATTGATTTGAAGTTTGTGAAATAAGTAAGACGTTAAGGCGTTCTTCATTTACGAGTTTTCGTATATGGGCTGCGGTCTGGTGTTCGAGGTGGTGGTGGCTGCTGTGGTGGGATGCAAGCAAAGATTTTGAAAAGAAGGGCGCTTTTCAAAATCTTTCATTGCTTAATCGGCTAGGGGTTTTCTAAGCGCGGGACGCGTTAAGAAAAGCCCACGCTACGCCGATTCCCCTGATACCACTGCTGCCACCACCACCTGAACACCAGCCCTCCGCCCATATACGAAAACTCTCGGTGGGTTATATTATTTTAAATGATTATAGGTTTTTAAAAACAAAAACTTAAAACCAGTTAAAGTAATAAAAAAACATTTGTAGAATTTTCGGCTGGCTTGGATCGGAGCGTGGGTGGGGAGCCCTGCCGTAGCCCAAAGGGACGACAATGCGCATTAGTAGGAGTTTTCGCTTCAGCGATTACTCCTACTTATAGGCTTGCGAGGTGTAATAACTTTTCAAGCGCCCTTCTTGAA
>JAITWV010000093.1 GCA_031285105.1 Streptococcaceae bacterium
GCGACCAACCGAAAAGCATCAGTGTAATAACTGGTGCTTTTCGAGTACTAATTCTAAAACTGGTCGACTTCGACCAGTTTTACAAAATTATTACATTCACAATTAAACTGGTCGAATTCGACCAGTTTAAAAAAGACAAGGAGAAAATAGATGATACCAATAGAACAAATCAACCCAAAGGGAGTACTCGTAAATATCGTCAATAATCACGATGGACAAGGTGACTACATTAGCTTAACAGATATTGCTAAATACAAAACGGATTCCCCAGCCGATTTAATAAAAAATTGGATGCGTTCCAGATCAACTCTTGAATTCTTAGGATTGTGGGAAACGTTGAACAATTCTGAATTTGAGCAATCTGTTTTTGAAAACTTCTTAAATGAAAGTGGAGCGAATGCCTTTTTGATGTCTCCTAAAAAATGGATAGAAAATACAAACGCTATTGGAATTACTTCTAAATCTGGAAGAAATGGAGGTACGTTTGCTAATACAGATATCGCATTTGAATTTGCTTCATGGGTTTCGCCTGAATTTAAATTATATATTATTAAGGATTATCAACGACTTAAAACTGATGAAAGCAATAAACTGAATCTAGAATGGAGTATCAATCGAGCATTGACTAAAGTTAATTATAAACTTCACACTGATGCGATTAAAGAGAATTTAATTCCACCTACCCTGAATCATAGACAAATAGGTTTCACATATGCGAGTGAAGCTGATAGATTAAATATCGCTCTTTTTGGGATGACTGCAAAAGAATGGAGAGAAAAAAATCGCAATAAAAGAGGGAATATTCGTGATTTTGCAACTTATAATCAATTGGCTGTTCTCGCTAATTTAGAAAGTTATAACTCAGTTTTAATTAAGAATGAAGTCGAAGAACACGAGCGAACAAGATTACTTAATGAAATGGCCAAGGACCAAATGACAAGATTAAGTAACACAAAAACTTTCGGAAATATTTCTAAAAAATTCATAAATTAAGCAAATTTAACTAACGCTTGGTAAGGACAACCACATCCTTATCAAACACGCTTTATTGTGCGATTTAATTATAACAAAACATAAATTTCCGCAAAGGAGAGGTCAACATTTGAATATAAACGAAACTTTAACTTATCTAGGAATCAATGTCTTTTATCTCCCGCTCGTTGACTCTTACGGAAAATATGATCCAGTAAACAAGTTAATTTTCATCAACGAAAACTTACCCGAGCAAGTAAAATACAAAGCGCTTTGCCATGAACTCGGACATGCACTCAATCACCACCAGAAAATACATAAACAGGCTTGTTCTTTTGTTTTAAATTCTAAAAATGAATATGAAGCCGAAAAATATAGCGTACATCAAGCGGTGTTTCACTGGTTAGATGAAAATGACACGTGCAAAGAGGCGGTGAATGCCCATCTCATCATGAAACAAACAGACATCGCCACAAAATTTGAATACCTGGTAAAAGAAGAAATCATTGATTGGTATGATTTGCACCAAGAAGCGGTATAAAATTAACATTCTTTGAAAAAGAAAACGAGGAAAAACCATGTATGTAGAAAAGCTTAAAAATGGAAAGTTCAGATATGGTGAAATCTATCTCGACCCATACACAGAAAAATGGCGAAAAACTTCCATTGTGTTAGAAAAAGATACGAAACCAGCAAAACGTGAAGCCCAACGAATATTAAATGAACGCATCGCCATTCTTGAAAAAAAGAAAAAAGAAAGCGATATTACTTTTAGGGAACTATACGAAGAATGGTTTCCCATCTATCAAAAACAAGTCAAGCATAGCACTTGGGCTGATATGCCGGAATTGAAAAAACATATAGATACTTATATTGATGGCGATACTCTTGTCAAAAATATCGATGTAGACTTAGTTGATAAATTAATTCATAGCATGTATACTTTTGGAAAATATTCTTTTAACTACACTAAAAAAACAAAATCGCGCTTATCAAAAATATTGGAATATGCAAAAGCTAAAAAATATATTGAACGCAATCCTGTAAGAGAGGTTTCTGTCGTCCAAAAAAATGAAGATAAGGAAAAATCAAAGAAAAAGTTAGATGAAAAATACCTTGAGCCAGAAGAAATAGATAAGTTACTCACTAATTTATCTAACAATTCCAGAAGAAAGTTGCCTTTTTTGGTTGCCGACTTTCTACTGATGACTGGCTTGCGTTTTGGTGAATTACAAGCGTTGCAATACAAGCATTTTGATGGAAAAACTATTTATGTCAAAGGAACATTAGATACTCGCTACAGTAGCATTGAGGAAGCTCAAGTGACCACAACCAAAAATATTTCGTCTACTCGTGAAGTTGATTTGCCAGATAAAGCAGTTATGATACTGAATCAATTAAAATTTGATAGAGAAATTACATTTGGCAAAGCAAGCGAGAAGGATTTTATTTTCGTAAATGCGAATGGTCAACATTTTGGCTTGAATAATTTTAACCGAATTTTACAAAAAACTGCCCAAGAAGAAGGGATTGATAAAGACTTAAAATCGCACGTTCTCAGGCATACACATATCTCTACACTTGCTGAGATGAATATTCCTATCAAAGCAATTATGGCTAGGGTTGGTCATGCAGATGCAAGCACAACTTTAGAAATTTATAACCATGTAACGAATAAAACTAGAGCCGATGTTTTAAAAGAATTGAATAGTTATTTCCCACACGTTTCCCATGACCTTAAAAAGTAAAAAATAACAGCTTATAATCCCTTATATATCAAGGAAAACAAAAAAGCGAGGCAGGTTGGGAAGACCTGCCTCATTTAGGAAGAAGAGATATATGAAAAGTTTACTATCTATGATATAAGAGAAGCAACTTTTCGTAATAAGAATTTCTTACTACATAAATAATAATATCCTATTCATTTATTAAATGCAATCGTTTTCTTCTTTTATTTTTAATCTTTTTTTAATTTCATTTTTTTCGTCGAAATTTACCCATTTATTCATCTTTTTCGGTATAATTCTTCAAGGAGGTCTAAATATGATTAATGAAAAATGGTTAGAAAAAAAGATTCATCAAGACAAAGGATATTTTTTAATTAAAAAGATTGATAATGAAAAATACGAGGCTTCTTTTATCCTTAATGACCCATGTGGCGGTAAAATGTATCATCCTAAATTGACGTTAATAAAGGAAAGAGATAATTTCAAAGCAACACAGTTATACGATACAGTTTTAACACCAATTGTCTTTTTAAAAAATGATTCTTTAGAAAATGAACACAAATTGCAACAAACGTTTGATGCTTATATAGAAGATTTCCAAAGAGCGATTGGAGAAATGAAAAATGACTGAGTTAATGGCTTTAAGTCTTACAACAGGAGTTTTGTGTGGGGCTTGGGCACAATTTGCAACTCCTCTTGGGCTACTTACTTGGGCTGGATTTGCTGGATGTACGACTTATTTTGCTTCGGGTAAAAAAGGAATTGATGGCATTACAACAACTATACGGCAGAATTTATTTGGTGTTTTATGCGGTATGAGTATTTGGACGCTAAGTAATAATTTTTCATTTACTGGTAATTTGATTGTGTTTTCTGGTATCGTAACTTTTGTGATGTGTATTGCTGGAAAAAATAAATATCTTGCTTTTATTCCCGGAACATTTGTGGGTGCTTTTTCAACTTTTGCAGCAAATGGTGAGTGGTTTCCTCTAGTTTTGTCTTTACTTGCAGGTTCAATTTTAGCCTATCTTTGCGATATTAGCGGACGTGGTTTATTTTTAATTAGCACTAAATTAAAAAAATAAACCTTACAATCTGATAGATAAAAAGTAAATTGTTCGCTTTTATATGCAAAAAAATGACCAAAAAAGGCAAAATGCACAAATAAAATCCATCGGCGGATAAATTCTAAACGATTCGCCGATGGATTTTATTTTATCGGCGAATGAATTAAAAACGATCCGCCGATAGATTTTCAATAGTTAAACACGAATATTTAATTATTTTGGGAAAAGAGTGAAGTTGATTGATTTCCTAATCTTTTTTCAATTTCTAATAATCGTTCGAATGAATTTTGATAAGAAAAATCAATCGGATTTACAAAATCAATCTGACTTTCATGATAAAATCTTAATAAATCTCCATTGGTTAATCGATCACTTTTTGATAACTTCAAGGCTGCAAATTCACGGATATTTTCTATTTCTTTTTCCATTTCTGGTGTAAATTCTTCTATCAATAAACCTGTTTGGGTGAAATAAACATCTTGTGTACCAATCATTGTGTAAGTTGGGGTAACGATCGTACCGTTTCTAAAAACAACCAAATTATTATGTTCACTTGAAAGCATGTCTTGTCCTAAATGTAAAAAATTACCTGTTTGAATACCTAACAAATGAAGCAAAGTGGGGGCACTATCAATTTGTCCGGCAAAATTTTCTTTGATACTGCCTTCATTAAATCCTGGTAAATAAATCATATAAGGAACGCGCTGCAACATCACATTATCAAATTCTCCCCATGTTTTACGCTCAGTTGTCAAGATAGTAGCTAATTCTACGTTTCGGGCATTTGAAATTCCATAATGGTCTCCATAAATCACAAAGATAGATTGTTCATAAAGTCCACTTGATTTAAGATAATCAAAAAATTCTTCGATTGCTCGGTCTAAATAATTCGCCGTTGAAAAATAGCCATTAACTGAAGAATCACGTGTCATCGCTTGAGGAAAACCAACATCTTCTGCCAATTCATTGTAAGGAAAGTGGTTGCTTACAGTAATAAATTTTGCATAAAAGGGCTGTTGCAATCGCTCAAGATATTTTTGAGACTGAGTAAATAACTCCTTATCATGAAGACCATATTGAAAAGAATTTTCCAAAGTCAGCTCAAAATAATTGCTATCAAAGAAAAAGTCGACACCAAAATTTTTATATGTTTCCATGCGATTCCAAAAATTACCTGAATTGCCATGAAAAACAGCAGATGTGTACCCTTTTTGCCCCAAAATTGCTGGCATTGCAAAAAATGTATTTTGTGAGCCCAACTGCGTAAATAAAGGTCCTTGTGCTAAACCAAAAAAGCTATTTTCAATTAAAGTTTCCGCATCACTTGTCTTACCAGCAGCAACTTGATGAAAAAAATCCGCAAATGAAAAGCTGTTATCTGAGTGATAAATCGAATTTAAAAAAGGGGTCACTTCATGTTTTTGACCATTTTCATCTTCTAAGTGATAATCAATCAAAAACTGTTGGAAACTTTCTAAATGAATATAGATAACATTTTTTCCCTTGGCAATTCCAAACAACTCATCATTGGGTCTGGCTTGATTACCTTGAATAAATTCAACTACTTGCGCTAAATCATTTTCTGAAGCATTTGCCCGAATTTGATTGGTTTGATAGGTTTTAATGCTATCATATAAACTAAAAGCAGGAATACCTAAATATTTGACCAAATAATCAGCTGAAAATGTTCGCGTTAACAATTGAGGACGATCCATTTGCGCTAATGATAAATTACCCAAAAAGAAAGTAATGGAAAACAAGCTTAAGGCAATTGCTTGACGCCCTTTAATATGTTTTGGTTCCATTTTGAATTTCTTAAAAGTAAACAAAATAAGTAAGATTGGAATGTCTATCCAGTAAAGAATATCTGATAGTTGAAGCAATTCTAAAACGCCTGAGCCAAGTCCTTTCGTAACCTGAGAAGCACTTTTAAGCGTATTAATCGTGATGAAACTAGTAAATTCTCGGTAATAAATGACATTAGCAAATAAAAGGGAAGTTAATAAAATATAAATGAAAAAAAGAGTGAAATAGCTTGTTTTTTTCCCCCGAACAAATAATGAAAGCCCTAAAAAGAAGCTTGCAGTCGCCAATGGATTAATAAGTAAGATGAAATATTGGAAAAAACCACTTGCCCCTAGTGAAAAATCAAAAAAATACGCAAAAATAGATTTTAGCCATATAAAGAAAACAAAACTTAAAAATAACCTTCCCCTTCCATTAATAAACATAAAAAATCCCCCTTTCACGATTTATACTAAACCATAAAATAGGGGAAATCAAATCATATTATGTACAATTTTAAGAGTTTGTTGTTTTTAACTCGGTTGCTAAAAGTTTCATGCTGTAATAAAACATACCTCCTGAAATAACAACACCAAGAAATAACCATAGGTGACGAGTAATTCCTTCTAGTGATAAAGGCATACGTAAAATGAAACCAAAAGTATTTAAGGCCAAAACGATTGCTAGAACTCTTAGCCATTTTGCTTTTTTAGTATAAGTTGGCTTTTCTTTCCCAAAAATTATGTTAAACATCTTTCTTCCTCCAAATAAATCATTTCTAGTTGCCATTATAACAAAGAAAACCGCTTTCATCAAATTAGGATTTTTTGTATTAGCTCATTTGGTTAATAGTGTTGATTTTGATTTTCATTTAAGGAAACAATCGCTTTAGTACATCGTAAGTTAATTGGAGTTTGTGAAATGAATAAGACTTTAAGGCGTTATTCATTTACGAGTTTTCACATTTGGGCTGCGGACTGGCTCGACGGTATGGCTGCTGTGG
>JAITWV010000132.1 GCA_031285105.1 Streptococcaceae bacterium
CAAATCTTCTGCTAAATCTGACCTTGAAATAAAGCTAAGTACGAGCATCAAAACCGCTACAATCACGCTCAAATAAATCGCTAAATTCTCGATTTGAACTCGATTATTCCTTAGTTTCTCCATTGTTTTTCCCCTTTTCTGCTAAGAATTTATAAATGTCTTGTAGATATTTTTGAGAACTTCTAAATAATCCTCCATGCCCTTCATTTTGATAGATTTTTACTTGTGCATTTGGAATACTTTCTACAATCTCTAAAGAATGTTCGACTATAATAATGTCTTTTGTTCCAGTTAAAATCAAAACTGGTGCTTGAATTTTTCTTAGTTCTTCATCTGTTAACTCTGATTGCAAAAGAATATCAGTTAGCTGGCGATGTTTTGAAAACGGGAGACCTATTTTTTCTAATCCATGATAAAAATCACCAAGCGTTTGAAATGAGGTTGACACCCAAGTTCTTAGACCAGTTAAATGCGTATTTGGACTAATCGCAATAACTAATACTACGACTTCTGGATAATCCGAAGCAATTTTTAAAGCGATATTTCCACCATCACTAAAACCAAATAAAATGACTTTTTTGAGATGTAATTTCTTAATTAATACAGCTACATCATTGGCCATTAATGAAATTGATAATTCTTGCGAACCCAAATCTGAACTCCCATGACCTCGACTATCTAACAAATACACTCGAAAATCTTTGGCTAATTGATTGGCTAATTGATGAAATACACGAAGATTTTGTCGATTGCCGTGAATCATTACTAGTGGCAAACCAGATCCTTTTACTTCATAATAAATTCTCGCTTCTTGGTTATGAATAAAACCAGAAATATTTTTCATCATTCCTCACATCCTTGGTTTTAATTTACTATTTAATTGATTTTTTTACCAATAAAAAGCCGAAAAAATAGTATTTTCTCGACTTTTTATCTATTTATCTTTTTATTAGTGTTTGGATTAATTCGGGCATCCATTGGTGTAGGTTTAAAAACTCAAAACCAGCATGCTTGGCAAAATTTTGGTTCAAGTACCAGTCGTTTTTTATTACAAAGGGCGAGGGAGGTATGGTAATATATTACGTTTCAATTAAAATTTCACCATTTGTTTTTTCTTTAATTACTTCCATTAATTCTTTCATTGAGTATAATCCATCGGATGCTCCATTTACAGGACCGATGATATGAGATTGACAACCTAACCAATACAAAAAGCGTGCTGTTTCATCTGAGCGAATGAAGCCCATTTTTGCTTGAGGGTTAGGCATATAAAAAGGTTCTTTCTGTTGAATTTTTTCAATATGAAATAACAATCTTTGAGTATAATCATCTTCGCCAAGCACAATTGGCACACGCATGAACACACATTCAAAACTAGCCTCTTGGGCGAAAATAGCTTCTGCCTGACGTTTTCCTTCACCATAAGTAAAGTCTTCTTGAGTGCCGATTTTTATTTTGTAGGAATTTGGATCAAAATCACTTTCTTTTAAATCTCCCTCAAAATCATAAACAGCCATTGAAGAAGTGAAAATATAGCGAACATTTTGATTAACAAAAGCTTCAATACTATCTAACGCTTCTTGTGATGAAAAACAAATATTATCATAAACTAAATCAAAATTTTCACTAGCAATACGCATCATATCCTCGTGATTTTTACGGTCAATTTGGACATGACGAACTTCTTTTGAAAAATTTAAAGGTGTGATTCCACGAGTGGCTACTACTACTTCATGGTTTTCTGCTAATAATAATTCGACTAAATGCCTCCCAAAAAATCTGGTGCCTCCAAATACTAGAACTTTCATAATTTTTTTCCTTTCGTTTAGTATATTTAATGATATTATACTAGATTTTGGATTAATGGTTCACTCTATTTTTTATTAAAAGGATAGTTAGATACCCATAGTGCTAGTTAAATAATGCAAAAAAAGAAAGTTCTTGATAAACTAATCTCAAAACCACGACGAATTGAGGAATAGAATTATGCAAGAACCTTCCCACATCCATTCTACAACATTATTTGAAAATTTACTGCTTCAAGTATCTGATTTATACGAAAAATATGCACCAGATGAAGTAAAACACCGCAGAAATACACATTTATTGAAACAACCAGATGCCGTTATTTTAACTTGTTATCTTTATGGTATTCTTCACTCTTGCACGACTCTTATTGGTATCTATCGTCTTTGTCGTACCATATATGGCAAGAATTTTCCGAGCAGAACGAGATTTATTCGCAAATGTAATAATCTTCAACAAACACTTTCTTTTATTAATCAATCGTTTATGAAAAAAAGTGAACCCGACAGAATTGTTAGAAGCACAGGAAGAAAATGGTGCAACATTAAAATTTTCTTTAGGTATTGAAAGGTTGAGTGCTTAAATTAGCTAGCACTATGGGTAGTTAGATACATAAATATCACTATGCAAAAAAAAAAATTCAGTTCGAGCGATTTTCTCGAACTAAATTTTTTTTTGCATTTTTTATTAAAATATTTTCTATAAATAAAAAGAAGCGTCATCAGCCTCTTTCAAAAACTCCACCAACAGGGCTCGAACCTGTGACATCATGATTAACAGTCATGCGCTCTACCAACTGAGCTATGGTGGAATAATAAATTTGCTTGGCGACTACCTAGTCTCACAGGGGGCAA
>JAITWV010000169.1 GCA_031285105.1 Streptococcaceae bacterium
AAATATCCTGAATACACCGTGGCATCGTACTCAAAAGACAATTTCAAACTGACGAAACTTTGGATTGTTAACTGGGTGAAGGATGAATTTGAAGAAGTGGATTTAGAAAGATTATTAAGGAGATAGTATGTTGACATCAATAATAGCACTTATTCTATTAATTATTTACATAGTTTTAGAAGTTGTAAGAATTAAAGAAGCTAAGAGGGCACATGTTTTCGTGGAAGAATTGAACGAAAAACTTCAAAAATTTATAGAGCTTTTGGAAGGAGAGGATGATCATGAGAATTAGACCAAAAATGACCATTAATGCTTGGGAAGTAAAACCAGGTGTGATTGAAGAAATTGAAAAAGAGGGGTTCTATGATGTTGCTGAGTTTGTTAAAAAGCAGAATTTAACTCACGGGGATTATATTATTCGTTATTTAGGCAAGTCATTAAAAGTGATTTCTAAAGAACAATTTGAAGAACTTTATATGATTGTGGGTGATGGCGATGATTAACAAATATCCAGCAAGTGGTTTAGCGGTTGTAAATACTGAAGGTGAAGTGGAGTATCAATATCACAAGAATGCGTTTGAATTTAATTTGGCAACCGATAAAGAAATTACCACATTTGAAGAATTAAAGGTGCATCAAGGAATCAGATTTCCACATGAAAAGACGGAGTTGACCTATACGCATTCACAAGTTGTGGCGATGTTTCATGATTTTGCGAGTTTGCATGAGAATTCATATATGTTGGTGCAGAGTTTTGTTGCTAACGTATGGACGAAGAATGGGAAAGTAGAGGGGACAGAATGAGTAAGAAAATAGCGGTTATACATTCACACGGAAAATCGTATTATCCTATGCAATTCAAGGTTGGCGACGTAATTGTAGTTGATGGCGTGAAGTATGAAGTTGTTAGCACACCGATTGAAGATTATTTTGTGGAGGTAGCAGAATGAGCAAAAAGTGGGCTTTAGTTTTAAGCGTATTCCAAGCAGTTTGTTTGGTCGTCGGTATGTGGATGATTAGGAATGGACGTAATGATGGATTTGTAATTAGCGCAATTGGATTAATAATATTTAATCGTATGTTGAAATGATAGGTGTGGCGATGAATGGAAAAGTATAAAGGTGGTTTTTGGATAAGTTTTGATAATCCATGGGAAACGATTGAATTTTTACTAGACGAGCCAAAAAGTAATGACAAAGAATTATGTTTTTTGACCTATGATGCCAACTTGTATGGATTACCTAATTTTCATACTTGGGATAAGGAATATCAAGAAAAGATAAAGGGAATGGTTTTGGCTCGATTCAAAGATTATGATGGTTCAATCTATCTTGATGGTATAAAGATTAAGTAGAATAAATTTGAACTCTTAAATTGCAGAGTCTAGGAGGTTGGCGAATGTTTGAAAAGATAGGCATAGTAGTTTCGGGCGGAAAAGAATACAAACCAATTCAATTTAGAGATGGGGAAATCATTGTTGTTGATGGAATGAAGCTTCAAGTCACTGGTTCATCTGGGAAGAACTATTTTAGGGAGATTAAGAAAATAGCATGAGTAATAAAGTTAAAAAAGTCATTGTCCCTGGTCAAACAATAAAGCTTTTGGATGGCGATGAAGTTTTTGTTGTGAATGTGTATGAAAATATTGCCACAATTATTACTAACGGTATTGGGAGAGTAATGCATCTAAAATCAAGAAAATTGGTGCCTTACAATCCAAAAATAAAAACTATAGCTATTAAGCAAGGAGAAAAAATGGAGAAGAAAAACATTATTAAAATTGCAGTTGCTGGCGGAGTAGTACTTGTAGGCGGAATTATTGCTGCATTTACCTTTGTTGAAATGATTGATAACGGTCAAGTGGGTATTCGTTATTCAATCAATGGCGGCGTGCGTGATGAAGCATTAGGGCAAGGGGTGCATTTTGTAGGAATTGACAGAGTGACACAATTTCCAATCCACTTGCAATCTGTTCATGCAACAGGGTTAAATGTTTCAACTAGCGATGGTCGCTCAACAAACGTATCATTCCGCTATACATATCGTATTGACCCAACCAAAGCGAGTTTGATTTTTCGTGAGTTCGGTTCGTTACCCGTTGAAGATATTGAAGAAGGATGGATGACTGCTGAATTATTACGCGCTGCACGTCAAGTAATCTCGCAACATAATTTATTACAATTAGCTGGAGAAGAATCTGTCGCAATCCAAAATGAAATCAAAGCATTGTTTGAAGAATCAATTGCCCGCTTAGGTTTTGTTCTGGATAATTTAACACTTGGAGCACCACAACTAGACGATGATACACAAGCGATGATTAATGGCATTATTCAAGCCGGACAAGCGCAAGAACGTGCACGATTAGAAGCAGAAACAGCTCGAATTAATGCCGATAGAGATGCCGATGTGGCTAGAACAAATGCCGATGCAGAAGCTTATGTCACTGAACGTAACGCTACAGCACAAGCACAAGCCAACAGAGAACTTGCCGAATCAATTACACCAGATTTAATTAGAATGGCAGAAGCTGAAGCACGAAAGTTACATGGTTGGGTGACAGTGAACGGTGCAGATGCGGTTGTTGTAGGTGATTAGTTATTTAGGAGAAAAAATGGACTTTAAAAAATTACATGTTTATTTATTCGTAGCAAGTTTCATTGTTGGGTTGACAGGAAGTATCGCATTGCTCTTTGTGAATGTTGCATTTGGAGTAGTCGTTCTTTTCTTCTTTTTAGCTATAACAGGATTGATAGCATGGTTTGTTAGCGAAGATGGTTATTTAGGATAATGGCAGGGTTTGTAGGAAAAGGATTAGTGATTATCCTTATTGTAGGATTGCTAATTTTGGTAACGTATTTGGTCTTTAAAGTATTAGATGCGATTGAAAAAAATGATGATGAGTGGGATTTTTAGGTAAAAAAATATGCTAACTGAAATCATTAAAATATTTCTTGAAACGTGGGGTATTACAATAATCATTGCTGCAATAGCTCTTGTGATGGTATATGTAATAAAAAAATCGTTTAAAAAACAGGAGGGAGACGATGGCGAAAAAATTGAGTGAAATTGATCTAAAAAATTTGGAAGATCAATTTCGCAATAAAAAAATTTGGAAAAATAATTTAGCTAGAATCGAGTTTTTTATACGAAAAAAAAATCCTGAAGCATCCGAAAATGAGATAAAAAAAATAATTGGAATGCATAGTGGATTTGCATATTACACTAGACTTGTAAAAAATATCGAAGAAGCGTATGAAGAACTGCCTATGGATTTGAAAAAAATAGTTGATAAGTATTTTTGGGGTGAGTACCACTATTTGAACTGGAAAGAAATAGCAGACGTAGAAATCATTTCAGAATCAACTTCTTACAAACGTAGACGATATCCAATACTCGAAAAACTAGCATACAAGAAAGGCGAGTTGTACGATGAGAATCACTAGACCATGTAGGCAACCGCTCTGTAGCGACTTGACTGAAAAAACATACTGCGAAAATCATGATGCGCACGATACTAGACACCGAAAAAAGCAGTATAACCAGCGGTGGCGACAAGAAAGCAAGCTGTTTTTGCTGCACAATCCATTGTGTGCCGATCCCTTTGGTTTACATGCTGCTGCAGGTGTCAGAGTGGTTGCGCGTGAGGTAGACCACAAAACCCCATGGAAAGGCAATACGCGGCTATTTTGGGAGCGGTCAAACTGGCAATCATTATGCGAAAGCTGCCATTCAAAAAAGACAGCAAAATTTGACCGTCTGGAATACTAATATATAGTGTTTGAAAACAGCAAAAAAACAAGGTCAACCGCCTTGTTTTTTTTGGCTTATATAATGCTGTTAAAAAAATGCCATTTGCTTGTCTTTTTTGCGTGTATAAATTTTGTGCTCTTTCGTTTGGTCCTGGTATTCTTTTTTAGTGATTTCACCAGCCCAATATTTTTCTAATAAAGCAACTTCAGGGCTTTTCACTTGTGGCGCTGGTTCGGTGGGTTTGGGCGGTTCTGGTTCGCCTGCAGGTGCAGAAAAATCAAATTTTTTTCTTTTTCTCTCTAAAAATTTTTCGTCGCTGATCCATTCTATTTCAATTTCATTGCTCCATTGTTTTTTGGTGATTTTTTTAATGCCTAAACTTTCCAAAGTCACAAGGTCATTTGTTGAAAAATTAAACTTTTTAGCGATGATTTCCTTTCCTGCATCGTCCTTTTTAATCATGATTTGATCAGCGTAACAAATATTTCTAGACTCTGGATCAAATGGGATTGCCTTCATGCTTTTTTGCGTCCGGCTTAAAATATAATAAGCCAATTTATTTTCAGGGTTGCGGTAAATTTTACCAACTTCAAAGAGGCCGCCAGCGTCAATGCTTTTATCAATTTCAGATTTTAAATGATCCGGGATAGGTAGCGCATCCGCATCAAGTTCTAAAAATTTAATTGTTTTAATAACGGCGTTCCTTGTTAGTTGACGGCCCCAGCACTTGCCACGAGGAGACCAGCGGAAACCATTCTTTTTTATTTCTTGAATTTCTTCACGCTCGGGCTTTTCATCGTGATAGATTTCAATATAGCCGGGTGCATTCGCATCTTGTTTGATGCGTGTATAGTTATATTTGATAGTGATGCCCTTTTCATCAAATCGGAACTCAGTACAAAACTTTTTTTGTTCGTTTAAAAATTCTTGATGCGCATCTGTTAATTTTTCAAGTTCTTTTTTGGTATTAGTAAAAAAATTATCGCGTTTGGTTTCGTGATCGATTGCGTAATTTTGCGCTGCATTTTGAACCTTTTCAAATTTCCTTGCTGGAAATTTTGCAGGACCAGCAACCGCCGCGCCGGGCATTGAATAAGCTTTCAGTTGAAAATTGAGAAAATAAGTCTTGTTTAAGTCGCTAAAAGCTAAAAAACGTTGATCAAGATAGTTGCGTTGTTTTTCGTTGTAAAATTCTTGTGGTGAAAAATGGTCAAAAAACAGGCGATCAAGAAAATAAAGTTGATTTTCAAAATATGCCTCATCTTTTTGAAACATGCGATTATTATTCGTTGCCATCAAGGCCATTAAATCCATTTTATCTAACATTTTCTTATCCTCCATTTTTTATTATGCTGCAGGTTGTAACGCCTGCAGCTGGTTAAATTCATTAATTGCGAATTGCATATAATGCGTTGGGTCGGTATCGCTTGGGATCATTTCATAATTGACGGCGGCGGTAATTAATTTTTGCATCAAGTCAAAAGCTGCTTCAATCGTTTCAACTTTTGGCGCTTCAGCTCGCACGCTTTCAACTTCAAGCGGGTCAAGATGCAATGATCCAATTTCAACAACTTGATAGTAGCAGCGACCGAACGGCCCGAGCATGAAGAATAGTTCGGATCCTTTTGAATAGGTGCCAGCGCTAAAAGCTTTCTTTTGTGACATGTAAACGCCACCAGCTGGCAAGAGTATCAAGTTAGCGCCACCGTATGCCTTGCCTGAAGCGTAAGAAGTTGGGTAACCCTTTTCTAAAATATCCAGGTAAACGGCTTCAATACACAAGTCTTTCATCTGATTCATTGCGATGCGCTTAACTTTTGGCGTGGTGTCTAATGTGGTTTGTAATTGTTGTTTTTTCATGATTTTCAACCTCCATTTTTAAAGCCTTTTTAGTAACGAGCAACTAGAAAACGTGGTATAATAAACACAATAGGAAGGGGGGCGAACCCCCACTATTAAGCGAACAATTTGGATAAGATCCAAGCAATTGATGCTTCAAGTAAAGCCGTTAGCATTAATTGACCTAAAGCGATGAGTTTGAGCCTCGTCGCTTTTTTGCGTGCCTCCTTTCGTTTTTTCGCTTTTCCTATTCGTGTTTCCTGCATGTGCATCACCTCCCTTCTTTTCGTCCACAGTTTAAAACCTATTTAGCTAAATTGTAAAAGCAAAACTAAAACAACTTTTTAAAACGTTTACATTTTTTGTTGCGCTATATAGATATAAAGTTATTAAGAATTTCTTAAGATGATTTCAACGAACCGACAACAAGACACCAAAGGTATAGACCTATACACGATGAACGGTAACGCTTGCAGCATGAAAGCAAGCGAACCAATACGCCGCCCAAAAGGCTTGAAGCGATGCAAGCAATCAAGCAAGGCGAACGAACACGCACCGCAGGCAGCGGGTGGCGTGTGACGTTTGAACGAATCGAAAAGCAATTTGAAAATTAAAAATTAAAATTTAAAATTGATTTTCAAAATTGAAAAAATGATTGATTTTAAAGGCTATATATTAGTGATGCGCAAGCCTTGCATCTGCATCAAGCGCCGGCATGAAAGCACACGAACCAACCAGCGACCAACGCGGGCACAGGATCCCAAGCCATTAACGCGCCGGCAAGGCACCAGCAGCGACACGACCGCGCAAGCACTGGTAGCAGCTGCCAAGCATCAAGGCGCACGCAATGGATGCAAGCAAATCAAAATAAATTAAAACTGCTGCAAAAAAAACACTTAAAAGCGCCCAAAAATCACGCAAAAAAGAAAATAAATTGAGTCACTCTATTTATTTCATACCCCCACCCTCTAAATGTTATTTAATACCCATCTTCACAGAACGCCCCCCTCAACAAAACACAAAACTCCCTTTTTGAAAAATCAAAAATGAAAACAAAAGGTTGATTTAACAACGTTTGTTATAGCGAAAGTCTATTTTAACCACTCAATTCACCCCCATTCTATATGACAGGAAAAACCACAATGTTATTTAATTGTCAATGGATTTTTTGCAACTAAATAAAATTGTGCTGAGAATTGTATATTTCAGTACCCTAAATTTGAAATATCCTATGGGTAACATAACTAAGCGGCAATCGCATCCAAGGAGGTGTGAGTCATGGGAGGTAGAAAAGCACAACCAACTGACTTGTTACTAGCTAAAGGAAAGAAGCATTTAACGAAAGAAGAAATTCAAGCTCGTAAAAATTCTGAAATCAAAATGCCAAAAATTAGTAAAGTAACAAACCCAAGCTATTTGAGCAGAAAACAAAAATTAAAATTTTCAACTATTTCAAAACAACTGATAGATTTAGATATTTTTGCACAACTAGATAGAGATCATTTGGCGATGTACGTTATCGCTCATGAGAAATATTTAGAAGCAACAAAGGCATTAGATGAGTTGGATATTATTAAAGACTTAGGCAATTACACCAAAATTCAGATTATCCAGGATAAGTTCTTTAAGCAGTGTAAAGGGTTAGCAAGTGATTTAGGGTTAAACATTACCTCACGATGCAAGCTTGTAATTCCTAAACCGCTAGAAAATCCGAATAAGTCTGAAGAAGAAGAATTGTTTGGAGACGATTTGTAATGGTTCAACTAGAAACAGCCAAAGTCTTTGAAATGCGAGATGTTGTCTTAGGTTACTGTGATGACATTTTAGACGGAACAATTAACGCTGGTGTAAAAGCAAAACAAGCCATTAAACGCTTTTTGAATGATTATGAAAAGTCACTATCTGATGAAAGTTATCCATATTATATGGACTGGGGAGAACTATACAGGTTTGAAAGATGGTCAAATATGTTCCGGCATACAAAAGGAGTATTAGTTGGCCAAAGAATAAAACTTGTTCCTTTCCAATTATGGGTAGCAGGTAATGTCATTGCCTTTAAGAAAAAAGATGATGATACCAGAAGATACGATGAAGCATACATTCAAATCGGACGTAAAAATGCGAAGTCTCAATTAATTGCAACAATTGCCTCATATATTGCCTTTTTATCTAAAGAAATAGAAGAAATATACGTTTCGTGCTGGTCAAAGGATCAATCAAAACTGGTCTATCAAGAAGTGATCAATCAAGTTAGAAGCGTAAAGATTTTAAAAAATAAATGGAAAGACACGTATTCCACATTCACGGTTCATAAAAATGGTTCTATCATTAAGCCGTTATCAAGAGAAGCCAAAAAGACTGGAGAAGGAACGAATCCTTCCGTTGCGATTTTGGATGAGTATAAGGACAACCAAACGGATGAATTATACGAAGTGCAAAAAACCGGAATGATGGCACGTAAAAACCCACTGTTAATGATTATCACTACAGCTGGGCAATATTTATCTTATCCATGCTACCAAACGTATTTAGCTGCAAGTCGCATTCTTGATCCTGAACTAGATGATGAAGATGAAAACATGTTTGTAGCCATATGGGAAGTGGACAAAGGCGATGACATTAAAGATGAAAAAAACTTCATTAAAGCAAATCCGATTTTGGCCACTTATGAAAAAGGGTTGGAAGCCTTAAGAAGATACTTACGTAAAGCCATTTTGCAGCCTGAAAAAATGCGTGGATTCATGACGAAAAATCTAAACATGTGGGTGGATATGGCTCGTGAAGGTTTTATGAACATGAATAAGTGGAATCAAAGCATGTTTGAGTCAGACAAACCATTCATTGAAATTTTAAAGGAGTTAGTGATTGACGGATGGAAAATCTTCATTGGTGCCGACCTTTCAATGACGACAGACTTAACTTCTTTAGGCATTGTAGCGGTAAAAGATAAGAAGTATCAAGTATTCCAACACTCATTCATTCCTGAAGAACGTTTTGAAGAAAGAATGAACACAGATAAAGTACGGTTTGATTTATGGAAAGAAGAAGGCTATTTGACGGTAACGCCAGGTAGCACGGTGGATTATTTCTACATTCTTAAATTCATTGAAGACATTTTCAAAGTTATTCCGGTACGTGAATTTATTTATGACAAGATGAATGCGACTATGCTTGCTTCAGCTGTCACAAAGTTAGGGATTCCAGCCATTGAAATGCCACAAAATTACTCACACTTATCTCTTCCTACCAAGGAATTTAGAGATTGTGTCTATAACGGACTGCTCACCTGGTTGAAGGATAGTCTACTGAAATGGGCTATAGGTAATGCAGTCTTAAAAACGGATGAGTATGAAAATATTCAATTAAGCAAACGCATCAGTCGTGAACGAATCGACCCGGCCGCTGCAGTAATTTTCGCTTTTGCACGTGCAATGGTGGTGGATCAAAACCTAGATATTAACGAAAGAATACTAAGTGAAGGGTTTGGTTTTTAAAATGGAATTTATTTATTTACCTGATAAAAAAATTGGGGTTGTGGCAATGCCTTGGGAGATTTATCAAACACAAGAACCGATGATAAAAAACCTCAAAGCAGATTGGGAGGAAACGTTTGGATGCAAAGTAACCGTTGTTCCAGGTGATTTCAAAATTGCTCCTAAGACAACAGATGAGATTTCTGCTACAGAATTACCGAAAGGAGAATCGTTTGAATATGAAGACTACTACCGTCAAGGAAAAATCGTCGAAAGAGAAATCTATATTCCGAAAGAAATTTTGGGAGAAATCTACAACAAAGAAATCTCAACGACGCTCATTCTTAAGGAAAATTGATCCTCCTGATTTTTTATTAACTGTAGGAATCGTCTTAGTATCAATCGCTTCTTTCTTACTGCATACAATTGCTGGCTTATATATTACTGGGGGCATGTTTATTGTCCTGGCACTTATCCTAGCAAGTATTCCAACACAAAAAGAAGAAGGTGATGAATAATGCTACGACAAGCAATGAATAAAGCAACAGTAACTTTAAGTATTAACGATGAAAAAGGCTGGTTGAAAATTTTAGGCAACCCAAAAAATCGCAAAAAGAACATAACAAAAAGTAATGCACATATTTTTGAAGATGTTTATGCGTGTGTAAATATCCTCTCAGATGATTTTTCTAAGCTTCCATTACGTGTTTTTGAAAGGAAAGAAGATGAAGTTTCTAGGCTACGTCGTAAAAGCCATGAGATTGTTTATCTTTTATCTAAACGGCCAAACCAAAATATGACTTCAATTGTTTGGCGCAAGCTGATTGAAGTGGATCTTTGCTTTATGGGTAATCACTTCACAGAAATTGTGCGCGATAAAAATGGCGATATTTTAAGTCTTGAACCAAAAACTGAAGCTGTAACGATGAAAATAACTGAAGAAGGGTTAGTGCTTTATGAGGTAACAGAACAAGGAAAAATCAGAACGATTCCTGGCTTTAACATGCTACATTTCAAAGGATTTACTCGTGATGGTTTGATTGGAAGAACGCCACTTCAAGTATTTAAAGAACGCGCTGAGGCAAATCAGTTGGCATCAGACCACAATACAAAAATGTTAGAAAATGGCGGAACGCCTCATGGTTTACTTACCGTAGAAGGTCAAGTAAATGCGCAAGCTCGTGAAATTGTTAAAGAAGAGTGGAAAAAAGTCCAGGGCACAGACAACATTGCTGTAATTGATAGTGGCTTAAAATTCCAAAACTTAGGTATCACCCATCAAGACATGCAATTTATTGAAAGTCAAAAATTCAACTTACAAATGATTGCCGCCATCTATAAGGTGCCACTTCATAAATTAAATGAAATGGGACGTGCAACTTATGCCAACGTAGAACAACAGTCATTAGATTATGTAAAAAATACACTCTTACCAAAGGCGACAAATTTTGAACAAGAAATTGACATCAAAATACTAGAACCTTTAGCCCAAATCAACAGAAGAGAAGAATGGTATTGCAAGTTAAACATGGACGTCGAGTTGCGTGCAGACAGCAAGACCAGAGCAGAAGTAGAAGAAATTCAGATTCGCTCAAGCACCTTAACGATTAATGAGGCAAGGATTGCAAATGAACGCTCGCCGCTTGAAGGCGATATTGGTAAACGTGCATTAGTAACCAAAAATTACACGTACCTAGATTTATTAGATGCTCTTGCTGAAGCGCAAATAAAACGAGCGGAAAAAGGAGGAGTCAACATTGTCGAAAAAGATTAAACAAACGTCAAAAAACAAACGATTTTACCGTATGCAAGCGACAACAAAAAATACAGCAGAAATCTATATTTACGACCAAGTAGTTACAGCTGGTTGGGAATGGGGTGCAGAACAGTCTGCTGTAACCTTTCAAGAAGATTTAGCAAGACTTGGCGATGAAGTAGAAACGATTCACCTTCATATTAATTCACCAGGTGGTGCTGTATTTGAAGGAATCACAATCGCTAATTTATTAAAAGCGCATGATGCCAAAGTAATTGCCTACATCGACGGATTAGCCGCAAGTATTGCAAGTGTCATTGCTGTATGTGCAGATGAAGTCATTATGGGCGAAGGAACATTTTTCATGATTCACCATCCATGGTTGTTTACATGGGGGGATGCAAATGCCTTAAGAAAAGATGCCGACATGTTAGATAAAGTCTCAAGTCAAATGCAAGCACTGTATTTGGCCAAGACGGGTGAAAAATGTTCTTCAGAAAGGCTTGTGGAAATGCTAGATGAAGAAACATGGCTCACCGCTACAGAAGCATTAGAGTTAGGTTTCGTTGATAGCATTGTTGAAACTTCTCAAGTAGCTGCAAGCGTCAATGATATTGCCTTTGCTCGATTTAAAAATATTCCAGAAGCTTTAAAACAAAGTGGAGAACCAAAAGCAGAACCATTACAACCCAAAGCTACTCCAGCAGATTCTTCAAAAAATCTACTGAAAGCAAAAATAAAAATTATGAAAGAAGGTACCTGATATGCCATTAATGAACTCGCAACAAGCGCACGATAATTGGATTACTCAAGGTCAAAAAGTAAGTGATCAACAAGCAAATTTGCAAACAATGCTTCTTGATGATGAAACAACCAAGGAACAAATTAATTCAGAAAATGAAAAATTAAAGGATCTGACAGCCAAACGTGACATTGCTAAAGAAGTGTATGAAACAACTTTAGCAGATGAATTAGCAAATGCTCAAAAGCAAAACGGAGCAAAAGCTAAAAATATCGACCCTGAAGGCGAAGATGAAAGTTTGATGTTTGCCAAAAACTTCTTAGCCTATGTGAATGATCCAATCGGATTTAAGCAATCACCAAACGCTTTAGTATCCGGTGAAGAAGACGATGAAGGCAATTGGTCTTTGACTATTCCAGAAGACATTCGCACAGCCATTAATCTTTTGCGTCGACGCTTTGATACGATTGAACGCTTGGTACGAACGGAAACAACATCAGTTAGAGCTGGTTCACGCGTATGGGAAAAACTTTCGGATGTTACGCCGTTGATTGAATTAGACACTGAAGATGCAACGATTCCAGAAATGGACACACCAGAACTTGCAGTCATTAAATATTTAATCAAGCGTTACGGTGGCATTTTAACTCTAACAAATACGCTGTTAAAAGATACAGCTGAAAACTTAATTAGTTATTTGAACAGATGGATTTCAAGAAAAGTATCTGTTACACGCAACGCAAAAATCTTAGCAACCATCGACAAATTACCAACGAAACAAAAGAAAGTAATTTCTACTGTGGATGAGATCAAAACAATTACGAATATCAATTTAGATCCAGCATTAGCAGAAACAGCTATTTATCTGACGAATCAGTCTGGATTTGATGTATTAGACCGTGTGAAACGCTCAGATGGTTCTTACTTATTGCAACCAGATATCAAAGAACCAACACAAATGCGTTTACGTGGGAAGTCAGTGGTTGTTGTTACGGATAAAGCCTTGCCATCAAAAGAAGGAAAACACCCATTAATTATTGGTGACTTACAAGAAGCTATTACATTATTTGACCGTGAGCATATGTCTATCTTAGCAACAAATATTGGTGCGGGTGCATTTGAAACGGATACAACGAAAATTCGAGTAATTGATCGTTTTGACGTCGTAATGGTAGATGATGAAGCAATTTTCCGCGCAGAATTTAGTGCAATTGAAGATGAAACACCAGTAACACCTGAACCTTAGAACCAAGGAGGCGTAAACCATGTCTAATAATTTAGCAAACAAGCTCGCTGAAAAAGAAGCACAAAAACAATTTGACGACATGGTTGCAGCTGCCATGTTTGATTTAAAAGTCGATGAAGATGCACAACCAACTATCGAGCGTTATGTAAAAACAGCAATTGCGATGTTAAAAGAGGTCAATGCGTATTACCCTAAAAATGACATTTTCCTCACGACCGTCATTATGATTGTTGGCTTATTGCACGATAACCGAGACGGCGTTTTCTCTAAAGACCCTTCCATGCACACAGCCCCATTTTCTTTAAAGGCAATGATTAATATCTTGCGCTACAAACCAAAGGAGGTGCCGGATGTCTGATTATAAACGAGTCAGAATTGGTGAATTGAACAAGCATATTCAATTTCTCATGATTGATCCCGAAAATCCATTAATTGAAACAGATAGCGGAATGAACACTAGAAATTACATTCCAGCATTCAGACGTTGGTGCAAAGTAAAAGATGTGGTTAATTTATACGGACTAGATGAAAGCATGGAAAATGATGCGATTCGTTCAAGGAAAAAAGTCCGATTGTATTGTCGCTACACAGAAAAAATCACACACGATATGCAATTTATCTACAAAGGGGAAACGTATGAAATTTCTCTTTTGGGTGATAAGCATGGCGATGGTTGGGAGTTACAAATCATGGGTGTGGTGTTTGCGAATGGGTGATGTATTCGAGTTAGACGTGCATCCTTGGATAAAAGAGCTAGAAAGGTTTGGAAAAGTAACGCCAGGTGCTGAAAGAGAAGCCATCCAAGCTGGAGGAGAACGATTCAAGGACAGACTTCAAAGAAATACACCCATTGGTAATGACTACCGTTCGAGTATGAATGGATTGAAAATGCACCAAGATATCGACTTATCTAATATTTTAAAAGATGGCGCAGGTCTAGCATTAGGAGACTTGGCCGTAAAGGTTGGTTATGTAAAAGGGGGAAGACAGCATACCGCATGGCGTGCGCATTTTCCAGAATTTGGCACCAGCTATCAAAGACCCCAAGGATTTACTCAACGGACTGTTCAACAAGCCGAAAAGGAAATCTTACAAATCATGGGGGAAGTATGGCTTGAAAAAATGGCAATAAAGGGGCATTTATAAATGATTATCTCAGAAGCAAAAAAAATTAAGAGTAACTTCTTAGCAAACGAATTATTAAAAAACTGGGTAGCAAAATTTAAAGGGATCCCAAATATTGCCATTGAAATGGCCGAGGGAGAACTTCCTCACATTGTTATAAAAGAAATTGAAAATTATCCAGATTTACATGCAGACGATGAGGAATATTCAACTATTCTCACGTATCAAATTAATCTGACTTCAAAAAATGGCGATCATTTCAATGCAATGCAAGCCGTTCATGAAGAAATGATTGCACTAGGTTATACACGCCTAGCAATTTCACCAGCAATCCCAAACACCAAAACCAAAGAAATAGAAAAACAATTAGTCTATTCGCAATGTTTATAGATTAGTAAAAACAAAAATTGTAGAAAGAGGTAAAAAACCATGCCAAGAATTGGAGTACGTGATTTATTTGTAGCCAAAGTTACTGCAGATACACCGCTAACTTATACGACAGCAACCGCGCCAAAGCGTTTAGCCAAAGCGATTCAATTGGATATTAATCCAACAACTGTCACCGCTGAATTATATGCAGATGATGGTTTGGATGAAAAAGAATCATCTCTTGTAGGAATGGATATTTCATTAAATGCAAATGACATCGCACCAGGGATGGATGCCTATTTACTAGGGAAAAAACAAGATGAAAACGGTGCAGTTATTGATAGTAAAGATGATCAAGCGCCTGTAGTAGCGTTAATGTTTAAAGCGCCTCTATCTGAAAAAGCTGGTGGAGGTTTTGAGTATCGAGTTTTATATTGCATGAAGTTTGAACCATACTCAGAGACTTTCCAAAGCAAAGGGGAGAATCTTACTTTCCAAACACCAACAATCACAGGAAAAGCAATTGCTCGTGAAAAAGACGGTGCTTTCCAAAACAAGTTGCGCATTCCAAATGATGCGGAAAATGATTTGAAATCAATCGCTGAGACATGGTTCACGAAACCTTATGAACCAACTGGAAGCAGCACATAAACACACGTTTTTTAAGAAAGCGACGTTTGATCGCCGCTTTCTTTTTGTACATATACCAGAAAGGAAGAGTGATTATGGAACTCATTTTAAAAATTAATGGCAAGAAAAAAACATTTAAAAATAAAAAAATTAGCATTGGATTGTTCCGACGTGCGTTAGAAATCACCGAAAAAATTAACTCAAAAAAAATCGAAAATGATTTATCTGTTTTGGAAGAGTACCACGAGATATCAGGGCTTATTTGTGAATATTTTGGTGTCACAAAGGAAGAATTTGAGGATGGTTATTTTGTCGAGGATGGCAATGAGTTTTACACTTTCTTCTTTTCTGTCTTAGGGAATATCCAAAGCAACAACGGAAAAAATAGCGCTGAAAAAAAATAGATGGCCCAGCTGAAGAAAGCATAAATGGGCTAACGTATTTGAAGCAACTCTACAAATATCTCATGGAAAAATACAAATGGACGCCCGAACAAATCGATGAACAGGACTTTTTTGTCTTGAAAGAAGTGGAGTTTGCATCTGGTGGCGAGGAAGTCGAGTATGCCGATGAATTAGATTTCTAGTAAGGGAGGGCATTACAAATGGCAACAATTGGGAAAATATCTGCAAAGATTACACTAAATAGTTCAGATTTTGAAAAAGACTTAACTTCCTTACGTCGAGGAATTAAAGCGTTTGGCGATGAAGCGAAGATTATTGGCCAAGGTTTTAATATTTACCGTGATGGTCAAAAAACGTTGCAAGGTCAGATTAAAGCAACAAGCGAACAAATGGAAATGCAAAAAAAAGTTTTAGCCGAATTGTCAAAACAGTATGAAGCAAATGTGAATTCAACCGGAACAGATGGAGCAGGTGCTCAACGGAAAATGGTTGATATTCAAAAGCTGCGCCTAGACATGGCACAAACTGCTAAAGAATTTGAAGATTTAAATTTGAAATTACAAAACCTCCAGCATGATATGAATATTGAAACTGGCGAGCGCATGATTGAAAAAGGTCAATCTATTATGCAGTTTGGATATGGGTTGCGTGAAGGTGGTACTCAAGTTTATGAGGGGGCAAAATTTGTCGCAAATGGCTTGAAGAGTGTTATCGATGAAGCGGTTCGTTTTGAAGATAACTTTGCCAACGTCCGAAAAACAGTGGATGCCTCGCCTGCTGAGTTTGAAGCCCTCTCTCGAAGCATTCGCGACTTGTCCACAGAGATACCCGTTGGAACAGAAGAATTAACCAATTTGGCGACGGTTGCCGGCCAACTCGGCATTGAAACGCCTAATATATTGTCTTTCACAGAAGTTATAGCAAAAATGGGAGTTTCGACAAATTTAGCTGGCGAAGAAGGAGCAACTTCAATGGCTAAATTTGCGAATATTACTAGAATGAACCAAGAAGAGTTTGAAAATTTAGGATCTACTTTAGTTTACCTTGGGAACAATTACGCAACAACAGAGCGTGATGTATTGAATTTAGCTGAACGAATGGCTGCAGCAGGTACACAAGCGGGCATGACTGAGGCGGAAATTTTAGGGATCGCAGCTGGAATGTCTTCTGTTGGTATTGAAGCAGAATCTGGCGGAACAGCTATGTCTAAAATGTTTACAAATCTACAATTAGCAGCTTCTAACGGCGTGACCCGAATGAAGGAACTACATGAAAAAACAGGATTAAGCGCGCGCGAATTAGAATTAATGGCTTCAAATACACCAAAAGAATTTAAAGATTTAGCAGATTCAATTGGTATGACGACAAAAGAAATTAATAATATCACTAAGTCTGCTCGTGATATGGAGAAATTTTCTGAAACAGTTGGTATGACTACAGATGAATTTGCAAAATTAATCCAAACAGATCCAGCACAAGCATTTGTTACATTTTCTGAAGCGCTTGGAAAGATGGATGCAGATGAAGCTGTTACCGAACTTCAAAAATTAGAAATTACAGAAGTTCGATTACGAGATGCCGTATTACGCTCTGCAAGTGCGCATGAAGATATGCAGAGTGCTTTAGATGGGGCAAAACAAGCATGGGGTGATAATAATTCTTTGCAAACAGAAGCCGAAAGAAAGTTTGATACAACCGCAAGCAAAATGACAATGGCAAAAAACAAATTAACTGATTTAAAAGTTGAAATGGGCAATGCTTTCTTGCCAGCGGTCGCAGATTTACTTGAAAACATGCAGCCTTTAGTTGGAACTTTAGAAAATTTTGCTAATTGGTTAAACAAAATGCCTAAAGGTTTCACTTCTTCAATTATTGGTATCACTGGAATTACAATGGGGCTCGGGAAATTAGGGCAAATTGCCGGGAATATAAGTTTGCTATATGGTGGAACGTTAGTAAAAGTTGGCAGTAAAATAAAGGATGTTGCAGCAGCTTCAAAGGCTATGAATGCAGGTGCCGAAGCATTTCAAGCAACAACCCCTGGTTTGATTGGAGGACTAAAAAAATTAATATCTGCTAAATCGGGGCTTGCTACACAAGCCGGGAATGTAAGCAAGGATCTTTATGGTTTAAAAAATGTTGCGACTCAAAATGCCGATGAATTAATGAGCATGGCTGGCGCAGCTTCTAAGGCTGGAGGGGCAATTGGTTTAAAAGCTGGATTAGGAGCAAAGGTAGTTGCGCTCGGTACTACAACTGGCGGAGCGCTCGCAATCGGCGCTTTAGCAATCGGTGCTGTGGCAACAGCTATCTGGGGAATCAAAGAAGCAAGTGATCATATTAATCTTGAAGGCGGCAGAAAATGGGGTGTCCCAGTTACTGATGAACAAGATCGCATAATTACAAATACTGAAAAAATGCAAACTGAAACATCGGTAAGTCTTGGACAAGTTCGGGATGGATTCGAGGACACAGCAGAAGTTGCTAGGGCCAATATGGAAACATTAGCTACTAAAGTAGAAGACGATTCTAAAAGAATTAACACAGCATTAAGCAAAGCGTTTAACGAACTACCAGAATGGATGCAAACACAGCTTCAAAGCATGGTTAAATCTCAGCAAAGTTTGAATGAAATTTTGGCAGAACAAACAAAAGCAGGAGCTGAAGAAGTAAATACGATTGTTTCCAATGCAAAAAAAGAAAATCGAAATTTAACAATTGCTGAAGAAGCAAAAATTTTGGAAATTCAAACTAGGGGCGTTGAAGCACAGCTTAGACTTGCAGGGTTTTCTGCAGCTGAAGCGAAAAAAATAGCTGAGGCGGCAACTGTTGACATTCGCAATATGAACCAACGGCAATTAAATGAAACAGCTAATTACCTCGAAAATAGTCTTTCTAAAAGTAATGAAGCATATAAAAAACAAGCAGATAAAGTCAAAGAAATATCCAAAACCTTAAACCTTACGAAAGAGCAAGAAGCCGAATTAATTGGGCAATTAAAAAAACAATACGATGATCATTCAATCAACACAGTTAGAAAATTAAAAGAAGTTGGAGAAGCTTTAGGGATAACTTCCGATCAGATGCGAACATATCTACATGCCAATGGTGCTACTTCAGAACAAATAGAACAAGTCATGAAAGAGACAACCATCACGACAATTAATGAAGCTGAAAAATTGCGAGAAGCAATCAATAGAATTGGTGGGAATTGGAATGAATTAAAGTTTGACCCTAAAACTGGTGAAATAACGATTGACAATGAAACTTTCACTATTAAAGCATGGATGGCTACTGATATGTGGAAGAATCTAACATTTGATGAAAAAGTGTTACTGATGAATAATGACCCGGTGCAAGTTGCTTTGCTTGAGAGTGTACATGCATCAGGGCAATGGGAAGATTATGAGATAGTAGCAAAAGAAATTGATGGAGATAATGCGGAACTTATCATGTCGATTCTAAGTTCAAAAGAATCGCTTGAAAATTGGAAAAAAATACCAGATCCAATAAAAAAAGTCTTAGCAGAAAATGTTGATTTATTAAAAAAGGTAAATGATGGTACAGCTACAATTAGAGAGTTTAATTTGTATGAAGTTTTAAAAAAAGAAGTAGGTGCAACAGACGAGACTTGGAATGCAGTTAAGTCAGCAATTGACAATATATCAAAAGTTCGTGATAAAACAGTTTACATTGATAGTATATACAGGTCTTATCAACAATACTCGGGAGTTGATAGTAGAGCTTATGCAGATAGATACGAAAAAGGAACAAATTATTTCCAAGGTGGATTAGCAATGGTCAATGATCAAACATTGGGTTCATTGTATAGAGAAGCAATCCAATTACCAACAGGAGAAACCTTCATCCCACAAGGCAGAAACGTTCTTTTAGACTTACCACGTGGGTCAAGAGTTATTCCAGCTGGTTTGACCAAAGCTATGTTCCCGCATTTTGAAAAAGGGTTAAACATCAATATGCCTAGATTTAAAAACGACTTTAAAAATGCGCAACCTAATATATCGGGTTCTTCAGATGGGAAAATGACTGAACTAATCAACATGTTCAAACAGTTCATGAGTCAACCAGCTGTGAACAACTCACCAACTATCGTTTTAGAAAATGTTACTTGGCAAAACGAAAAAGACATTCGGCAAACGCTACAAGATATATTATGGCAAACACAAATAAATGAAAGAGGTGCATTGACATGAGTTTAGTAACATTCAGATTTAATGAGAAAAATTCTGATGAGATGCACTTAAAAATTGAAAGCGGACTTGCCATTCCCTCAGCTGCAGCAAGCGTTGATCATATCAAAGTAGATGGAATGGACGGAGAAAAAACACTAAGCGATGGAACCTACCACGCTGTACCTTTCAACGTTCCGGTTGTTCTCATTCGTCCGCCGAAGTCAGATTTAGGCGGTAGATTGTTTCAAAAAGTGCATGAAATTTCCAATTGGTTAAAATCCACTAATGGAAGATACCAGGAGTTTTATCTTTCTTCTGATCCAGGATATTACTATTTAGCTTCAATTTCAGAAAGTTATGATTTTACAAAGTTTGGCATTGACTATGGTCGAGGAATTTTGCCATTCAAATTACATCCAATCAAATATTCAATCGATGGGAAAAACGCTTTGGCAATTTCAAGCACTAACCCAACTTTACAAAATAGAACAACTAGACCGGCAAAACCAATTATTGAAATTGCCGGTTCAGGAAATATCACATTAACTATCGGTTCAAGTAAATTGCAGCTAGTCAATGTATCAAGTCCATTAATTATTAACAGTCAATTACAGACCATTACATTAGCAAGCAACGGACAAGGAGCGTATGACAAAATGACGACTTATCCGTTTCCAATCATCCATCCAGGAAGGCAGTCAATCACTTGGGCCGGTAATGTAACGAGTTTAAAAATCACACCAAATTGGGAGGAGTTGATCTAATTGAGTTTCGCCATTTTGCACAGTGAAAACGAAACAAATTTTAGCACTCTTGGTTTAGGGGTATTGAGGGATGCAACTAGGGGTGTAGTACATGAAAAAAGAAACGGTGAATTTTTTCTTGAAATGGAATATCCAATTGATGGACTTCATGCGGAAAAAATAAAAGAAAATCGAATTTTGCGTGTGGATGCCGGACATCGATTAAAAGCACAGCGATTTGATATTAAACGCATTAACAAAACCTCAGACAAGAAGCTACAAATTTACGCAGAACACGTCAGGTATAGAGCGCAAGGTTTGCCCTTAAACCATGATATTTATATTGAGGGAACCGCACAAACCGCTTTAAATCGCTGGAAGTCGGAAATCATTGGCTCTCATCCATTCACAGTTTATTCAGATGTTACAACGAATGCAAGCACGCATTGGAAAATTCCAGATGTAGCAGATGCTGGCGATGCGTTAGGCGGAGTTGAAGGGTCAATTTTAGATCGATGGCACGGGGAGTATTTGTTTGATAATTTCCATATTCAGTTGCTGAGTCAACGAGGACGATATGCAAACACGATTCTTGCTTATGGGCGCAATATCACTAGCCTTGAACAAGAAAAAAATATTGCTAATACCTATACTTCAATTTATCCGTATGCAACATTTCATGAAGACGAAAAAGAAATAATCAAACTTCTACCAGAAAAAATTATTGATGGCAAATATATTAATAATTATCCGAGTAGAAAAGTTCAAGTTGTCAATTTGTCTGATAAGTTCAAAGACATTAAAGATTTTACAGATGCCAAATTGAGGCAATATGCTAATGCGTATTTGACTGAAAACAACGTTGGTCTACCTAGTTTTTCTCTTACTGTAAAAGCAATTGATTTATCTAAAGTTTTGGAATATCAAGAGGCTATTTCACAAAGAGAAGAATTGGAATTATGCGATACCGTACCTTTATATTATCCATCGCTTGGTATTAACGATACAGCGCAGGTTACTGGGGTTGTATGGAATTTTATTAGCGAACGCTACGATGAGTATGAGTTCGGTAATTTTCAAACGGGCTTAAAATCGTGGTTGAATGGAAATATAGAACATATCAAACAACAAGCTTCATTAGCCAACCAAAAAGCTATCATCGCTGTTATTTCAGCAAACGGAAAAAACACCAACTTCTACGGAAACAGCTCTCAAGGCAAACCAGCCAATGCCAAAGATGGTGATTTATACTTTGAAGTCGATGGGGATAAAATCAATATTTATCAATTTATCGATGGTGTGTGGGTAGATCTTCTTGTAGGAATACCAACCAAAGATTTTCCAACCAAAGAACAAATCACGCAAGAAATATTAGAAGAAATCGAAAAAGAACGTGTAAAAATTGATCAAGAAATCGCTGAAGCTGAAAATCGAGCGAAGGAAAAAGCACAAAATTTAGTAGATCAATTAACCAACGAGTTTGACGAAAACAAAAAACAAGTCACTCAAAACATTAATGAAGCCACCCAACAAGCACAAGAAAAAGCCAAACAGCTTGTTGATCAATTAACGCAAGATTTTGAAGATGAAAAAGGTATCACCAAACAAGCAATCGACAAAGCCAAAAATGAAGCGATTGCCGCCTCTTCCAAAATGGTAAATGATTTAGAAAATGAGTTCAATCAAGAAAAGGTTCTTGTTGGCCAAAAAATTACCGATGCGGAAACTCGTGCCAAAAATCAAGCCGGTGCCCTTGTTGCCTCTTTGGAATCAGATTTTAATCAAAACAAAACAGCGGTGAGTAATGCTATTGGTCAAGCGAAAACGCAAGCCATCACCGAAGCAAATAACTTCACTCAAACCTTGATGACCAACTTACTCAATGACGAACAAACCTTCGCTTCTATTGTGACAGAGGCGGTGAACTTAGCCGCGCAACAATCACAAGAATTGATTGGTACGATATCGTCTCAAGTGGCGGATCATCACTCAAAGTTAACCGCTGGAAGTTTGGCAGCAATCAATGCAAATTTAGGAACGATTACAGCTGGAACCATCAATGCGAATTTGGTCACCATCACTAACTTAAATGCCTCGAATATTTCTTCAGGCACGCTTTCTGCTGATCGATTAGCCGCTGGTTCCATCACAGCCCAAAAATTAAATGTTGCCCAACTTTCCGCCATTACCAGTGATTTAGGCACACTAACTGCGGGAACGATTAATGCAAGCTTGGTCAACATTACTAATTTAAATGCGAGTGCACTTACTACAGGAACACTTGCCGCCGCACGATTAGGTGCCGGTTCGATTACCGCAGATAAATTAAGCGTGTCGCAATTGTCGGCGATTAGTTCCAACTTAGGCACCTTAACCGCTGGAGTTATCGATGCGAGTTTGGTGACGATTACTAAATTAGATGCCTCGGCCATTACAGTAGGAACACTCGCCGCTGCACGATTAGGCGCTGCTTCCATTACTGCAGATAAATTAAGCGTGTCACAATTGTCCGCCATCTCCTCGCACATTGGAACGATTACTGCGGGAACGATTAACGCATTAAACATGACCATCACCAATTTAAGTGGAACAGCGATTACGGTCAATTCATTAAATGGGGATCGCTTACTGGCCAACACCATTGCCGCGAACAAATTAAGCGTGTCGCAATTGTCGGCGATTAGTTCCAACTTAGGGACGTTAACCGCTGGAGTTATCGATGCGAGTTTGGTGACGATTACTAAATTAGATGCCTCGGCTATTACAGTAGGAACCCTCGCCGCTGCACGATTAGGCGCTGCGTCCATTACTGCAGATAAATTAAGCGTGTCGCAATTGTCAGCAATCAGTTCCAACTTAGGCACCTTAACCGCTGGAAGTATCAATGCGGCATTGGTCACCATCACCAACCTAAGTGCGGATGCACTCACATCAGGGACAATAGCCGCTGCACGCATTGGGGCAAACACTATCACTTCAGATAAAATCAACGTTACAAGTCTTGCCGCAATCACAGGTGTATTAGGCACTCTCACCTCAGGAACCATCAATGGCAATGTGATTAATATTAACAACATCAACGCAAACAACATTGTGGCTGGCACATTAAATGCTTCATTGGTGAATGTGGCGAACTTAAACGCAGCAAACATTAGCACAGGTACTTTAAACGCTGCACGAATTGGTGCTGGAACGATTACTGCAGATAAAGTCAGCGCCAACTTCTTACAAGCAGTAACCGCCAACGCTTCTGTGCGAATCACCGGAACAGAAATTGCCTATTATCAAAGTGGCGTCAAAACCACCGCCATGAACTCTGTTGGTGCGCAATGGTGGCGTGATGGGGTGAACATTGGACGAATCGGAACGAATAACCTTACGACTTCCACCGCTCATCGAGGATTGGTGTTTGATTTAGAATTTGGTGCACAGTATATGACGTGGGCGGCGAAACTCACCTCTACCGCTAGTCAATACACCACAAGATTTACCTGGTATCGTTCCAATTTAGGAGGCAATAATTTTGCCGGTTTCCATTTCGACGATGCAGTTTATTTCAACGGGCGCATTGGAACGGTTGCGGGCAATGGTACTTCACAAGCACAATTTGCACGGATGGTCATTGCCGGAGGAACACACTTAAGTTTACAAACGGTTCAAGGTGCTGCAGGAATTGTTTTTGCTTCCAGCAATTTATTTATTGGGGATGATGGTGTGTGGGTCGATTTTGGTATCATTCGTGAAATTTGCAAAAAACTAGCCGGACGAACCATCGCTCTACCAACCAGTTTCCATGCAGATGGACGTGCAGCTGGATGGTACAACCCACAAGCATTCAACACCTGGATGGAATACGCTTCTTAGGAGGAACGGATGGAAAGAATAGAGTTACCAAACGTGATTACAGGATTGACGCGTTCAAAAGTCATTCCTGAAGAACCGGTTTTCGCAAAAAATGATAGCACCACCAACGAAGAATTATTAAAAGAACTAATTGCACTGAAACAATTAGTTCTTCAACAAAATCAAACAATTGAAAATTTAACCGAAGAAATTCAAGAATTTAAAGGAGAAATGACCCATGCAAATTAGAAAGCAGGATATCCCGATGATTGTACATGTATTAAATAAAATTGAACTGAAGGCAAAAATCAGTCGGATCAATTACCGCGTCAAGAAAAAATTAATCGCCAAAACCGAAGACATGGCCAACGATGAGAAAGATTTATTAGACCGTTATTGTCAAAAAGACGCAGACGGAAAATTAGTTGAAGCCGAAACTCCAGGTACTTGGAAATTGGTCGAAGAAACCAAAGAAGAATACATTCGTGAAAAAATCGAATTGTTGAACGAAGAAGAAACCGTTGATTTGTCTGAGTTTGGCAAAGGGACTCAGATGAAAATCTATTTTAAAGCATTAGAAAACTCAGAGACCAAACTCTCCGGGGAACAAGCTGATGCATTCAATTTATTTTTAGACAAGCTGGAGGAAGAAATCAATGGAAATTAAAATGCGCAACCACAGTTTTGAGTACGATGAAAACGAAAAACCTACCGCTGCTTTGATTTATTTATCTGGAGAAAATGGACGTGAACATTTCAATTCTTGCATGGTGATTACCAATGAAGATGTCGAATTGGCCAAAACACCGTTGCACCAGATTAAATCTTTAGCGGTTGCAAAATTAAGGCAAGCCATCAACTAAAGGAGGGGTAAGCAAATGTCTGAAGAACTTTTGAACCAGGAAGAAAATGAACAGCTAGCACCTTCAGAAGAGGATTTGGTGGAATCAGAAGAGGTTTCGATTGAAAATGAAGAAGAAAGCGATGCGCCTTTAGATGAACCTTTACTGGAAGTAGTTGAAGAACCCATGCCTGAACTGCATCCAAACTTACTCGCACCAGAGGTAGAAGAATCAATGGAAGAA
>JAITWV010000213.1 GCA_031285105.1 Streptococcaceae bacterium
ATTCAAAATAGAATTTCAATAAGGCAAAATCATCAATTCAATAAGGCAAAATTACTTTTTGGCCTTATTGAATTTTTTTGCGTGAAAAAGCCCATACCTAAGCCAATCTTAAAGTAGAACGCTTATCGTCTTGGAATCGAAAGTGATTTTTCTTATTTGTTATTTTATTTTTGTTTTCGTCCATGAAGCAAGTGATAAATAAATGTAATCGATAAAGTAAATATAGCGACAATGAAATACAAATTACGATAGCCAACTAATGGCAAAAGTGCTCCTAAAATAAAAGGACCGACACCAACGCCAATATCCATTAAGCCAAAAAAGGTTGAAGTAGCTGAACCAATATTATTAGCTTTACTTAAGCGAATGGCAATTGCTTGTCCAAATGGTGAAAAAGAACCAAATCCTAAACCAATAATGGCAGCTGAAATTAATAAAGTAACAGTTGAATGGGCACTTGCAATTAAAAATAAACCAAGGGCAAATAAAACAAATACTGGATAAAGAACGATATTATCTCCCTTGGCGTCAAAAAGTCGACCTGTAATCGGACGTGAGATTAAAATAAAAATTGCATAAACGACAAAAAAAGTTGAACCTGCTTGAACAAGCTGAATATTTTGCGTATAGCCAGCTAAAAAACTAAGAATACTTGAAAAAGCTACTCCTGTTAATAAAGCAACAAAGGCAATAGGTAAGGCATTTTTTTCAAATAATTGAGAAAATTTAAAAGAAAGTCTCTTTTTGGTATCCAATGTTTCTTTTGGTAATTTTAAAAAGAAAATGCCAATAATGGACATAAATAATAAAATGCTTGATAAATGCAAAATAGCTGTAAAATCCCAATTATTATAAAGAAAAATACTTAAAAATGGACCAAGTGCTGATGCTAATGTGACGGATAAAGAATAATAACCAATCCCTTCACCGCGACGACTTTTGGGCACGATTGTTCCTGCAACTGTCCCTGAGGCTGTTTGAGCAATTCCAAAACCAACCCCGTGAAATAAGCGAACAATTAACAATAAATAGATGTTATGTAATAAATAATAACCTAAAAGAAAGACTAAAAACCATGTTGCTCCTAAAAAAAGCATTTTACGTTTGCCCCACTTACTAAGCATTTGCCCTGTCCATAGACGTCCAACGAAACTGCCAATGACAAAAATACCTGATAACATACCTGCTAAGGATGCGGGTGCATGATAGTTTTTCATCGCAACCGATCCGATAATTACGGTTAATAAGTAAAAGACAAATAAAAAGATAAAATTTAATAACATATTTACGACAAAAGTTTCAGTCCATAGTTTTTCTTTTTTCATTTTTAGCCAACTTTCAATTAATATTTTTATGATTATACACTGAATTTATGAAAAACAGATTGATGAGCTATTAAAGAATTACACATAAAAAAGCGACTAATTCAAAACTAGCCACCTTTTTCTTGATTTGCCAAGCGTTTTCTCAATAATTGTTCAGTCAAATGTAAATGCAAGCGAATATATTCTTCTTGTCCATAAGAAATTCCCCAAAAATACTGTGGAACATCTGGAAAATTTTCGCTAAATTGATTAGAAGAATGGATTACTAAGTCATATTGATTTGAACAATCATAGTTAAATTTTTCGACAACTACATGTTTCATTTGCTCTAATTCGTATTTTAAGCGTAATGAATAATAATTCATGGTATCCATCGCAATACCAACTGTAAATTTCTTTGGTGTTGTTTCTAATGGCTGAAGAAATGCTTGATAAAACTGATAAAATTTTTCGACAAATCGTTTTTTACTTACTTTTTGTCCTAAATAGACGATTTCTTTTGGAGAGTTTTCATAAAATTCATTCAGAATTTGTTTTACTTGGCAGTCTTTTTTATCAATGGAAGATAGTTTTACCAAAAAAGAATCGGGTGTTACTAAAGAAGTGGTAAAACAGTAAAGTTTAAATATTTCAAATAAAAGTTCACTATGCAAAGCATCTTGTGTTTTCTTATCATCTGGCAGTAAACGTTCTTGTCCAAATAAATTAAAAAGGGCATTGGTTAAACGAATCATTGGATGATGTGCCTGTCGTTTTACATCAACGCCTAATAAATCAGCGACAGGCACATTTCTTTTTCGAACATAACGTAACAAAGAAATCAAAAGCCAAGAAGTCATATGATGTTGAAAATCGTCCATATTATCAAAATAAGGTAAAATAGAAAAATCTAGCTGTTGATAACCAGGTGTTGCTTTTATTAGATGTAAACACTGTTTGGAAGGTGTGTAACGTTTGCCTTGTTGGTACCTTTGATAATGAATGAATACCCCCCAATTTGCAGCAACCGGATTATTTGTTTTTGGCGTCCAGTCAATGCATCTATGGAAAGCTTTGGTTAATTCATTATAATTTTCCACTGGATGAATAAATGGCCAATAATTCCCCTGAATGCCCGTCCAGCTCACATGAACCAAAAACTGACAAATGGCAAATTCATCTCCAACAATATTTACCGGATGATGCGTAAATCGTAAGGAAAATGGTTGAAGAAATTTATTTAACGGGCGCATTAAACGAGCTAAAGTACTTTTTGAGATAGCCAAACGTTCACAAAAATGTTGAATTTCTTCTTGTCCATCATTAATAATTGATAATATGTACTGAAAAGGCACAGAGTTTCTTAAAAGGTGCGCTCGGTAACTATCAACTTTAGGCAGACAATTGCTATGTTCAACTTTTCCACCTGTTTGCACAAATGGTTGATGAATGAAAGATGCTTGAAATAAGTCTTCTTCAATTTCTTTAAATAACCGGGTTGCCTGCCCAAAGTTAAACTTATTTGTTTGTGCTAAGTCATAAACTCGGTAAATTCCTAAAGGTTGTTGGAGCAAATATTTGTATAAACAGATTTTATTTTGAACGAAATCGGTAAAAAATAATTCATCAAACATGCAATCAGTCCTTTTAATAGAATGTATATTAATATTATAGCATACTGATTTTTGCTTGCCGATGACAAAATAATTTAGGCAAATTTGCTTTTTTCGACTTGTTTATTGATTACTTTTCGTTTGGATAAAATCAACTCAATGGCTTTTGCGCACAATTGCAAAATTTCCGCTTCACCATAAGTTACTCCCCAAAAATAGTTAGGTGTTTTAGGATATTTCTTTGTAAAAACACTTGATGCGTGAATGACTAAATCATAATTTTCGACTTGATGTTTTTTGAAATGCTCAATCGTAACATGTTCCATCTTATTTAATTCTTTCATGATACGCTGTTTGAAAAAGTGACTTTGTTCCATAGAAATGCCAATTTTGATTGTGGTTTGTAATTGTGTTTGTTCACGAATACATTCTTCATAAAAACATTTAAAATTTTGCACAAATTGTTCTTTACTGATTGTTTGTTTGAAAAAAAGAATGGAGCTTGGTTGAGTGTCGTAGAATTGTTCTAATAAAAGCGTGACAATATTATTTTTCTTTTCAATATTGGCTTTTTTCTTCCAAAAACGTTCTGGTCGACAAAGGTTAGAAGACAAACAATAAAGCTTAAAAACTTCAAAAACTGTTTCATTATAAAGCTCTTCACGTTCTTTGATGTCTTCATGAACTAGATGTCTTTGGCAAAATAAATCAAAAATATCATCAGCCAAGCGAAAAATCGGGTGAAAAGAGTTCATTTTCATATTTAAGCCTAAAACGTGCGTGAAAGGAATGTTGCGTTTTCTAATATGACGCATGGTGGAAAGTAAAACCCAACAAGCTGTTTCATTGCGCCAATTTTTCAAGGTTTGATAATATTGCTGTGTTTGCGGAACAATTCGTCCATAAGCAGGCATATCTTGAATAAATTCTTGAAAGCGATCAGGAATTTGGAAGTGGTGACCTTGTAAGTAACGTGTGTAAAAAATATTGGTTCCCCAAATCGCTGCTAATGAACTACCAGCATTATTATTATTAATACAACGACAAAATGCCTCAGCCAATTCGGCATTTTGCTCAATACTTCGCACAAAAGGCCAATAATTTCCTTGCACACCAATCCAAGTAGCATGAACTAAAAAGTGACGAATAGAAAATTCTTCGCCAACAATATTAATCGGTGTGCGAGTAAAGCGTAAATCAAATTGTTTAATAAATTTACTCAAAGGACGCATATTCCTTGATAATTTACTCTCAGAAATATCCATACGCATGCAAAAATCAACAATATCTTCCTTTCCATCATTAATAATCGACAATATGTATTGAAAAGCGATCGAATCTTTTAGCAAGTAAGCTCGAAATTGATCTGCTTTTGGTAACCCTCTTTGAATTTGAATTTTTCCACCAGCTACTAATAAATCTTGCTGGTAAAAATTTGCCTTCTTTAAATCTTCTTCAATTTCTCTAACCACTCGAGTACCTTGATGAAAATTTAGTTCATGTTGAATAATCAAGTCTTGCAAACGATGTAAACCAGTCGGTAGCTCACTAAGATATTGATAAACAGAAATTTTAGAACAAACTAAATCTGAAAAGAACAAAGTATCATACATAATAATTTTCCCCCTTTAAAAATGCAAAATAGTTAAATAAATCGCTGTTCTTTAAATAAAATATAACATAATTAAAAGAATAAAATTAAAATAAAATGAGCTATTAAAAATAATTTATTTTTAAAAAGTCATTTTCGCAAATTGTAAAAGAAAAGTTGTAATATTTGACATTTGAGGTAGACAGTTCTTAACATTTTTTTTACTTTGTCTAAGAATCTATGGAATATATTGACAGAAAGCATGAAAGATAATAGTATAGTAACGCACTTATGAATATTGTAACAAATTGTATTTGGCTATAATACAAGAAGGAGTTTTTATGAGTAAGAAATCAAAACAAAATTATGAACAACTTTTAGATAATGTTTCTTCTAGAAGTGAGTTAAAAAAATTAAACAAAAAATATAAAGCAAATGGCAAAAAACGTCGTAAAAAATTACCGTGGGTATTGTTGACTATTTTCTTATTAATTGGCTTACCAAGTTCTTATTTTGCCTATACCTTTACACAGGCTTTGAATGGGAAAGCAACACCAAGCATTATTCCATTTACTCAAAGCGCAAAAGCAAAAGAAGACAATACCATTCCAGATGTAAAACGTCCGAAAGTTGAAACATTTAATGGGGTGACTAGTGCCAATGGGGCGAATAATATTTTGATTTTTGGTCAAGATGAAGCAGCGGGCAATTCTGATTCAATTATGATTTTGCAATTAGATGGACCAAGCGGAAAACCAAAATTGCTTTCGATTGCTCGTGACACTTTGGTTCGAATTCCAGGAACAGACGGTCTACAAAAAATCAATGCAGCTTACGCACTAGGCGCTCAAACAAATGAAGGTGCAGAGCTTTTACGGGAAACCATCGCCCAAAATTTTGGCATTGATTTAAAATATTATGCAACCGTGAACTTTACAACCTTTGCTGAGGTAATTGATGCTTTGTTCCCAGATAAATTAGCAGTGAATGCTAAGTTTGCAACAATTGATGGACAAGCGGTAAATTCAGTTGAAGTTCCAGATGATTTAAATGCGCAAAAAGATGAATATGGCAATATCATCAATATACCAACGCAAACGATCAATCAAGGCGAGCAAAAAATGGATGGACGCACATTATTAAACTATGCACGTTTTCGTCATGATGATGACAATGATTTTGGTCGTATGAAACGCCAACAGCAAGTATTGTCAATTTTAATGAAAGAACTGCAAAATCCAGCGACAATCCTTCGTTTAGGAACAGCAGCAGGAACAGCTTTAAAATATGTCGCAACAGATGTGCCAAATGATTTTATTATCAAACAAGCCACACATCTAGCCACAGCAGGTGGAAATTTTGAAAAATTAACTGTTCCTCAACCAGATACTTATCAAGATCAATTAGATATCTATGGTGGTTCAGGATTAAAAATTACCGACTCTCAAGGAACAATGGATGCAATCAACTCATTTTTAGAACAACAATAACCAAAAAATGCGCTGGAATTTAATACTCAGCGCATTTTTATATTGTATAATTGTTTGTTTTTTTCATTATTTATGCTAAAATTCAAAGTAAATTCACAATGAAAAAGAAAAGTAGCTTCTATCAACAATTTTAAGCGAGTTCGGGATAGTGTAAGCCGAATAAATTGGATAAAAGCAAAAGGCACTTTGGAGTGAAGTAGATGAGGTGTCCGAGATAATTTATTTTCGGAAAACTGGGTGGAACCGCGGATTTGATTTTCAAACTCGTCCTAGTATCAATTTATTTGGTATGAGTACGGGTTTTTTGCTATGCTCCTTATGGTTTTCCATACTCATAAGAAAGAGGAAAGAATATGAAGAAAAAATTAACTGTTCAAGAAATGATTCAGACTTTACAAAAATTCTGGTCAGACAATGGCTGTATGGTCATGCAAAGTTATGATACACCAAAAGGAGCTGGCACGATGAGTCCATTTACCTTCTTGCGTGCAATTGGACCTGAGCCGTGGAATGCGTGTTATGTAGAGCCTTCACGTCGTCCTGCTGATGGGCGCTATGGTGAAAATCCAAACCGTTTGTACCAACATCATCAATTCCAAGTGGTTATGAAGCCATCACCTAGTAACATTCAAGAATTATACCTTGAGTCATTAAGTTTATTAGGAATCAACCCACATGAACATGATATTCGTTTTGTAGAAGACAACTGGGAAAATCCTTCAATGGGTTGTGCTGGTTTAGGTTGGGAAGTTTGGTTAGATGGGATGGAGATTACGCAATTCACTTATTTCCAACAAGTCGGTGGTTTAGCGGTAAAACCTGTCACCTCAGAAGTTACTTATGGAATTGAACGTTTAGCTTCATACATTCAAGAAGTAGACTCCGTTTATGACTTAGAGTGGACTAATGGCGTAAAATATGGAGAAATTTTCACTCAACCAGAATATGAACACTCAAAATATTCATTTGAAGTTTCCAATCAAGAAATGTTACTAGAAAATTTTGATAAATACGAACAAGAAGCCAAAAGATGTATCGAGCAAAATTTAGTGCATCCGGCCTATGATTATATTTTACAATGTTCACATACATTTAACTTATTAGATGCGCGTGGAGCTGTTTCGGTTACCGAACGTGCAGGTTATTTGCACCGCATTCGTAATATGGCCAAAGCAGTCGCTAAAATCTTTGTAGCTGAACGTGAAAAATTAGGTTTCCCATTATTAGATGATGAAGGTCGAGCAAAGATTGGCTACGTGAAACCAGAAGAAAAAGGAGGAGAAGTGTAATGGCAAAAGATTTATTACTAGAAATTGGTTTAGAAGAAATGCCTGCTCATGTGGTGACTCCTTCAATGAATCAACTAGTGCAAAAAACGCAAAAATTCTTAAAAGAAAACCGCTTAGACTTTGAACGAGTAGAAGGATTATCAACACCAAGACGTTTGGCTGTAAAAGTTTACGGATTAGCTGAAAAACAAGCCGATACCAAAGAAGAATTTAAAGGTCCTGCTAAAAAAATTGCCATGGATGAAGCGGGCAACTGGTCAAAAGCAGCGATTGGATTTGTTAAAGGTAAAGGACTGGATGTATCAGATATTACTTTTAAAGAAATTAAAGGTGTTGAGTACGTTCATGTTACAAAGGCTGAGCAAGGAAAGTTAGCCAGCGAGATTTTGGTTCATTTAAATAGCGTTATTGAAAGTTTAACATTTCCTGTTAGCATGCGTTGGGCTGATTTTGACTATGATTACATTCGCCCGGTTCATTGGATTGTGGCGTTATTAGATGAAGAAATTATTCCATTTACCGCTTTAAATGTGGCAACTGGAAGAACATCAAGGCCACACCGTTTAGCTAAAGGGACACCAACGTTTACCAGTCCGAAAAATTATGAAGAAGAATTAAAAGCCTATCAAGTCATCGTTAATCCAGATGCTCGTAAAAAAATGATTGTAGAGCAAATGAAAACTTTGGCTAGTGAGCATTCATGGCATCTAGAAATTGATGAAAAATTACTAGAAGAAGTCAATAATTTAGTTGAGTTTCCAACAGTTTTTGCTGGAAAATACGATGAAAAATACCTAGAATTGCCAAGTGAAGTATTAGTCACATCAATGAAAGAGCACCAAAGATTCTTTGAAGTATATGATGAAAACAAACAATTATCCCCTCATTTCATTTCCGTGCGTAATGGTGGAGTGGAATTTATCGAAAACGTAATTGCTGGTAATGAAAAAGTGTTAGTGGCAAGACTAGAAGACGGTGAATTTTTCTGGAATGAAGACAAACACTTAAAAATTAACGACCTAGTTGAAAAGTTAAGTAAAGTAACCTTCCATGAAAAAATCGGCACCTTAACGCAGCACATGAAACGAACAGGTGCCATTGCTCAAATTTTAGCAGATTTAGTCGGATTAACTGGCACCCAAAAAGAAGATTTGAAACGTGCAGCAAGTATTTATAAATTTGACTTAGTAACCAATATGGTCGGCGAGTTTCCAGAATTGCAAGGGGTGATGGGTGAAAAATACGCTTTACTTCAAGGCGAAACAATCTCAGTAGCCCAAGCCATTCGTGAACATTATCTGCCAATTTCAGCAGAAGGTGAGCTACCGGTTTCAAAAGTTGGTGCCGTTTTAGCCATTGCTGATAAATTAGATAGCTTATATAGCTTCTTTTCAGTCGATTTAATCCCATCAGGTTCCAATGACCCTTATGCCTTACGCCGCTTTGTCCAAGGAGTGATTCGTATTATGGAGGCATTTGGTTGGGATATTGACTTTGCGCTATTGCAAGAGCAAATTTATACACATATCAATGAAAATATTGATGAATACAGCATTACTTTTTCTCATGATCGTCAAGCACTAGAATTTGTTAAAGCACGTATTCGTCAATTGTTATCAAGTAAAATCAAACGTCATGATATCTTAGATGCTGCAGTGAAAGCCAATCAATCAAGAATTACTGAAATCTTTGCCGCCGCACAAGTACTAGATACACACGCAAATGATGAGACTTTCCGTGATATTATTGAAAGTTTAACACGCGTAGTGAATTTAGCTAAAAAAGCGACAGTAGCGTTGGATGTCAATACGACTTTGTTTGAGAACGAGCATGAAGAAAAATTACATGAAAAAATAGTCGAACTCGCACAAAATTATGATGTTTCAGCAAGTGAGCGCTTCGAGTTATTATCTAGTTTAGCCCCACTTATCGTCAATTATTTTGACAATACGATGGTCATGACAGACGATGAAAAAGTGAAAAATAACCGCCTAAGTGAATTAAAACGCTTGGCAACAATGATTACTTCATTTGCTGCAGTGGATGAATTGATTGTAAAATAAAAAACAAGAGGCTAGGACATGATTTGTATGTCCAGCCTCTTATTACTTATAAGTTACTTTAAAAGAAGAAGAAAATACTAAATCAGGCGTTTCTTCCACACTTGCTTCATTAACCATTCCACTTGGCGAAGGAGAAGATTTGACCATTTTGATAAAAAGCTCAATCGTTTCATTCGTGCCAAGTGCTTCAATTGAAACTGAACCATCGTCTTCATTCCAAACAGCGCCAGTTACACCCAAATTATCTGCAACTCGTTTGGTCATATAACGAAATCCAACTCCTTGAACCACACCTTTGACATTCATACGAATTTTGCGAATATCTGGATTATCCTCAGTGATTTTTGGATGCGTAGTCTCAGGTGTATTTTGCGTGATGAACTTTTCTTTTAGATTTTGCAAGAGTCCTTTTTTCTTCATGTTTATAATCATTCCTTTCCGCTACGCTCCAAGGCACAACACCACATGAAAAA
>JAITWV010000255.1 GCA_031285105.1 Streptococcaceae bacterium
AAGACTTAGCCAAACAATTGAAACAAGCAATGAAAAAGGCTGAATTAGAAGAAACAACAAATTTAAGTTTCACCGGTAGTGTATTAGTCAAAAATGAAAAAGTTTTACGCACTGTTTTAAGAGAAATTGAGCAAGTGAATTTACAAAGAAAACAAGTTGAACCAACCAAAGCAAGTTTTTACTATAACTGGAAAAGTGGTGATTAAATGTTAGCAATCGGCATGATGAGTGGAACTTCACTAGATGGAATTGATGTAGCGTTGGTTGATTTTACGAATGAAAACACACCTGAGTACAATCTAATTGATTTTGAAACCTATGCTTATCCAAGTGAAACAATTACTCGCATTCAAAAAGCAATGAATATTGAAAAAAGTAATGTCGCCTTAATTTGTCAGTTAAATGTTGAATTAGGGAAATTATACGGACAAGCAGCAAAAAAGATGATGACAAAACATGCATTAAACTCCACTGATATTTCCTTTATCGCCAATCACGGACAAACTATCTATCACTTACCTTATGCTGAATTTCCATCCACTTTACAAATTGGTGAACCAGCAGAAATCTTTGAAGCAACCAAAGTAAAAATTGTTTCAAATTTTCGTGAAGCTGATATTGCAGTTGGAGGTCAAGGTGCGCCAATTGTGCCATTTACCGAATTTGAATTGTATAAATCAAATCAAGTCAATCGTATTTTTGTCAACATTGGAGGCATTGCAAATTTCACCGTCCTACCAAAAAATGCGACCATTGATCAAGTAGTAGCATTCGACTGCGGACCAGGAAATATGATGATTGATGCGGCCATGCAAATATTTTTCAACCAAGAATATGACAAAAATGGTGAAATTGCACGAACTGGTCAAGTAAATGAAGAAGTTTTAGAGCAATTGATGCAACATCCCTATTTTCAAAAACAAGCACCCAAATCAACCGGACGAGAAGAATTTGGCGTGCAATATGTAGAAGAGTTTTTTAACAAATATGACTTAACAAAAGAAGATTGGGTAGCAACTTTCACAGCTTTTACCGCTAAATCTTTAGCTAAAGAATTAAAAAAATATGCAAACAGTCATTGGGAAGTGATTGTTGCAGGTGGTGGCAGCTATAATGCAACTTTACTAGAAAGAATCAGCGAATATTCCGAATTAACCATTCTTACCCAAGAACAATTCGGCTATTCATCAGAAGCAAAAGAAGCAGTAGCAATGGCAATTTTAGCCAAATACACCATTAAAAAGCAACCAAACAACACACCAAATGCGACTGGTGCCAAAAGAAATGTCGTTTTAGGAAGAATTACTGAATTTTAAATTTCGTAAAGAGGATAAAAATAAGATGATCGAACAAATGCAGTCAACTGAAGGACGCAATCCAAAAAGTATGCAAATTGATACTTTTTCAGGACTTGAAATTGCACAATTAATGAATCAAGAAGACCGTGTGGTACCTGTTGCCATTGAGTCACAATTAGAAAATATCGGAAAAATTATTGAAGGATGCGTTGAAAGCTTTAATGCAGGTGGACGTTTAATTTACTTTGGCGCTGGAACAAGTGGACGTTTAGGTGTCTTAGATGCAGCAGAATGTGTCCCAACTTTTGGCGTTTCTCCTGATATGGTAGTTGGCTTAATTGCCGGTGGTGAAAAAGCCATGTTAGTTGCTGTTGAAGGTGCTGAAGATTCAAAAGAGTTAGCAGTTGCTGATTTAAAGAATGTAAATATCAATGAAAATGACATGGTAATTGGTCTTGCTGCTAGTGGACGTACACCATATGTAGTCGGTGGATTAGATTATGCCAATGAAATCGGAGCAAAAACAGCCGCTATTTCATGTAATGCACATGCTTTAATTAGTCAACATGCCAAAACAGCCGTTGAATTAGTAGTAGGCCCAGAAGTATTAACAGGCTCAACTAGATTAAAAGCCGGAACAGCCCAAAAGTTAGTATTAAACATGATTTCAACAGGCGCGATGATTCGTATTGGAAAAGCCTATGAAAACTTAATGGTCGATGTACAACCAACCAACATCAAATTAGTAGACCGTGCCAAACGTATCATCATGGAAGCAACAGGTGTAGATATAAAAACTGCTTCAAACGCTTTTGAATTAAGCAATGGACATTCAAAAACAGCAATCGTAATGATTTTAGCAATGGTAGATGCACCAACAGCTAAAAATGCTTTAGATCAAACAAAAGGTTTCATTAAAAAAGCCATTTCATATATCGCAAAAGAGGGAAAATAACATGGGAAAATTAGGACTATCCATTTATCCAGAAAAATCAACATTCAAACAAGATGCCGCCTATTTAGATTTAGCACATCAATACGGCTATACACGTGTTTTCACTTCACTTTTAGAAATCAAAGGTGAAAAAGAACGAGTGATTAACAATTTCAAAAAAGTAGTTGATTACGCAAATATTTTAGGTATGGAAGTAATGGTTGATATTTCACCACGCTTATTTACTGAATTAGAAATTTCTTATGACGACTTATCATTTTTCCACGACTTAGGAGCTGATGGCATTCGTTTAGATTTAGGTTTTACTGGTCAAGAAGAAGCAAGAATGACAAGAAATCCTTATGGGTTAAAAATTGAAATCAACATGAGTTCAGGAACAAACTATGTTGACAATATCATGTCTTACGGCCCTAAAAAAGAAACCTTGATTGCTTCACATAACTTTTATCCAATGGAGTTTGCAGGACTTGCTTTGGATCATTTTGAATATTGCAATGAAAAATTTATTAAATATGGTTTAAATACAGCTGCTTTTGTGAATGCACCATCGGCAACTTTTGGACCATGGCCAGTAATGGATGGTTTGTGTTCATTAGAAATGCATCGTCATTTACCAATTGCTACTCAAGTAAAACATTTATTGTTAATGGGAACAATTGATGATATTATTATTGCGAATGCTTATGCGAGTGAAGAAGACTTAAAAGCGGCAAGTGAAGCATTTTTTGCCAATGAGTTGGAATTATTAGTAGATGCCAAAGAAGATATTACAGCAGATGAGCGTATTAACTTATTTGAATTCCCGCATTTTTACCGTGGCGATCGTAGTGAATATTTACTGCGCTCAACGATGACTCGTGTGGTTTTTAAAGAAAAAGAATTTCCAGCTAAAGAACCTGAAGCGATTCATCGTGGGGATATTTTGGTTGGGAATGAAAAATTTGGTCAGTATAAAGGTGAAACGCAAATTGCTTTAAAAGATATTCCAAATAGTGGACGTGTGAATGTTGTTGGGAAGATTGCGGATGAAGAGTTGATTTTATTGGGATATGTGCAACCTTGGTCTAGCTTTAAATTTGTGGAAAACATCTAATTGAATAAAAACAAAAGATTTGTGGCTAGTTCACATTTCTTTTTTTGCTAAAGGAGAAAAAGGATGGCACTAATGGAAATTACTTATTTTTCAGATAGCTTAGACATGGAACAAAAAATGACTGTCTTACTACCTGAAACTAGGCAAACCGATATACCTGTATTGTATTTACTACACGGCATGGGCGGATCACATTCTTCATGGCTAAGAAAGTCAATAATCGAGCGCTTAATAAAAGACTTAAATTTAGCACTCGTCATGCCAAGTACAGACTTAGCTTACTATACAAATACCACCTACGGAATGAACTATTTTGACGCAATAGCTCTTGAATTGCCAGAAAAAATCCATCAATATTTCTCACAATTATCGACAAAAAAACAAAAGAATTTTATCTGTGGCTTTTCAATGGGTGGATATGGTGCATTAAAAATCGGCTTGAAAACGGACAAATTTGGCTATATTGCAAGTTTATCAGGAGCTTTTGATATCAAAAATGAAACGTTAAATGCCATGAAAGATGAAAATTATTGGCAAGGAATTTTTGGTGATTTAGATCCATTTGAGGAGCTAGTTAACGTGGCAAAAACGAAAAAGAATCAACCTCAAATTTACGCTTGGTGTGGCAAACAAGATTTTCTTTTCAAAGCCAATGAGCAAATGATGGCTAAACTAGAGGCTTTCAATTACCCTTTAACTTTTGAGATAACAGAAGGTTCACATGAATGGTATTATTGGGATAAGTATTTGGAAAATGTTTTATCATGGCTACCAGTAAACTATACGCCAGAAGAAAGGTTATCTTAGTGAAAATTTATAAGCAGTTATTGATTATTTTAACATTTAGTCTTATTGGAGAAATAATCGCGCGTTTCATAGTATTGCAATTACCAGGCTCAATCATTGGTTTGTTGCTTTTATTTGTTTTGCTTCAGATGAAATTGATCAAAATAGATGATTTCAAAGAAGTTGGCGATTTTTTATTAAATAATATGGCGATTTTATTTGTACCAGCAGCAGTTGCGATTATGGAAAAATTTTCAACCATTGCGGATATTTGGTGGCAAATTGTTTTCATTGTTGTTTTATCAATCATGGTAAATATTTTCGTAATTGGCAAAATCGTTCAATGGATCAAAATTAAATTTGAAGGAGAACTCCATGACTGAAATCGTAAAAAATCCACTTTTCGGACTGGTTTTATCAATTGGTGTTTATGTACTTTTTGACAAATTATATAAACGTTACCCAACTCCATTATTTACGCCCTTATTACTTGCGACGATAACTATCATTGCTTTTTTAAAATTAACCGGCATTTCTTATGAGGACTATTATCAAGGTGGTAGTATTTTGAATATGTTCATTGTGCCAAGTACGGTTGCTTTAGCGATTCCAATGTACCGTAATTTTGAGCGAATGAAGCATCATTTTAAATCAATTATCTTTGGAATTGGGTTAGGTGCATTGGTGAATACTTTATTGACCGTTTTATTTGTTCGTGTCTTTGATTTAGAAGACAAAATTGCTATGTCGATTTTTCCACGTTCTGTCACTACGGCAATGGCTTTAGGAATTAGTGAAGAAATGCGCGGAATTATGAGTGTGACGATTGTTGCGGTTGCAGCAACGGGCTTATTGACTAGTGTGATTGGGATTCCTTTGCTAAAATTATTTAAAATTTCAGATCCAATTGCCCAAGGGATTGCGATGGGAGCAACGGGGCATGCGATTGGTACTGGAAAAGCTTTTGAATTAGGTAAAACACAAGGAGCGATGGGTGGCTTGTCTATTGGGTTAACAGGAATTTTTTATGTGATGATTGTGCCAGTGATTGTTCAAATTTTCTTTTAAATCAAGTTTGTTGCGTTTTAAATCGTATCGAAATGTGCTATAACATCTCTAACAGGAGGTATAGCATATGAGTGAATTAGTTTTTCCTTTAATCAATAACACATCAAGAAAAATCATTCATATTGACATGGATGCTTTTTTTGCGGCAGTTGAAGAACGTGAAGATCCATCCTTACGTGGAAAACCAGTCGTCATTGCTAGACATCCAAAGGAAACGAGCGGGCGTGGCGTGGTTTCAACTTGTAATTATGAGGCTAGAAAATACGGCATTCATTCTGCTATGAGTTCACAAGAAGCTTACAATCGCTGTCCTCATGCTGTTTTTGTATCTGGAAATTATCAATTATATACTGATATTTCTAAACAAATCCAAGAAATTTTTCATCAATACACGGATATCACTCAACCAATGTCTATTGATGAAGCATATCTTGATGTAACGAAGAATAAATTAAATGAGTCGTCTGCGATAAAAATTGCGCGTATGATTCAGCAAGACATCTATACGAAAACGGGGCTTACTTGTTCAGCGGGCGTTTCTTATAACAAGTTTTTAGCCAAAATAGCTAGTGACTACAAAAAGCCAGCAGGTATGGCCGTCATCACTCCAGAAGGTGCTGTTGATTTTCTCAAGCAATTACCTATTGAAAAGTTTCACGGTGTCGGCAAAAAATCAGTTCCTTGCTTTCATGAATTAGGCATTTACACAGGTGCGGATTTATATGCCAAAAATGAAATGGATTTGATTCGTTTATTTGGGCGTATGGGCTATTCCCTTTACCGAAAAGTGCGTGGAATTCATAACTCACCCGTTGCTATTTCTTGGAACCGAAAATCAGTGGGTAAAGAGCGAACTTATGGTACTCCTTTAACTAGAGAAGATGAAATGCAAAAAGAGTTAAGAAAGTTAGCTCAAAGAGTTGAAGCTAGTCTTACACGCACGAAAAAACACGGTAGAACAGTAGTTGTGAAAATTCGTTATGAAGACTTTTCAACTTTTACCAAACGAATTACCATTTCTGAAAACATTTATAAAACAGAAGACATTTATCATTATGCCAAAGAAATTTTCGATGAAGCTTATGAAGATGAAAAAGGCATTCGTTTGCTTGGTGTTACTGTTACTACTTTATCACCTTTATATTACGAATTAATCACTCTTCCTTTGTGGCAAGAAACTTCAAACTGAGCAGTTTATTCTGTTCGGTTTTTTTCTTTATTTGAAAACGTTAATGAAAATATTCTTGAAAATTTAGTTTAAAATTCTTTGCAATTATAACTAATGGTAGTATTATCTAACACTGTTAATAGTTTATAGTAAGAGGTTAAAAAATGGATTACGAAGAAGCTGCTTTATTCTTTATGCAGACATTAAAATCAACCAATAGATCAAAAATGATGGGGAACATGAACCAATATTCAAAAGGCGAAAATGCGGTTTTGGCTCAATTATTTCATCACGATCAAGAAGAAATCGCCCCAAGTGATTTGAGTAAATGCACACATACTTCCACAGCTAGAGTTGCAAGTATCCTAAATTCACTTGAAGAAAAAGGATTTGTGACACGTGAAATTTCAAAAGAAGACAGACGAAAAATCATTGTGAAAATTACTGAAGCTGGTAAGGAAGAAGCATTAAAAAATAAAAAAATAATTTTAGGAAATATTTCAACAATTTTTGAAAAGATGGGCAAAGAAGAAACCGAACACTTCTTACGCACTTTTGAAAAATTTGTTGAGCATGGAAGTACAACAAAAGGAGTTACAAACGAACATGAATAGTCAAACAATCGATATTCACGGCAAAAAGTATAACCGTACTTTGATGATTGCCGTAATTTTAGTTGCAACTTTTGCTGGTATGTTGATGCAAACCTCATTAGGAACAATGTTACCCACTTTAATGAGAGAATTCGACATTACTATGGCAACTGCACAAACAGCTACTACTTGGTTTTTATTAGCAAATGGGATTATGATTCCAGTTTCTGCTTATTTAGCGACAAAATTTTCAACCAAACGCCTTTATTTAGTAGCATATTTACTATTATTTGCAGGAATGTTCCTAGCCTATACAGCACCCACAAGTAACTACAATATTTTCATCATAGGTCGTATGCTTCAAGCGGTTGCCGTTGGTATTACGATGCCTTTAATGCAGGTGGTTATGGTAAATGTATTTCCTCCTCAGAAAATGGGGGCAGCGATGGGTCTTTCAGGAATTGTTATGGGACTTGCACCAGCGATTGGACCAACATTTGCTGGTTGGATTATTGACAAAGACCATATAATTTTAGGATTAACCTTATCAAGCTCATGGAGAACTGTTTTCATGCTGCCAATGATCATTTTAGGAATTGCTTTTGTTGCAGCATTCTTTGTAATCAAAGATGTTGTACCAAATAAAGAAGTTACTTTAGACTTTCTTTCATTATTTGAGTCAATCTTAGGTTTTGGTTTATTCTTATGGGGATTCACAAACGTTGCCTCAGATGGTTGGGGAAATGTACCAAATGTTCTCTTACCAATTGGATTAGGTATAGTAGTGATTGGAATTTTTGCTCGTCGTCAGTTAAAAATGGAAAAACCTTTCTTAGATTTATCTGTTTTCAAAATCAAACAATTTACTTTAACAACTGCATCTTTAGCTTTAGTAACTATGGCGATGATGGGTGTGGAAATGATGTTGCCAATGTACTTACAATCCGTTCGTGGTCTTTCAGCTTTTAATGCCGGATTAGTGTTATTACCGGGAGCATTAATGATGGGGATTGTTTCACCGATTGCAGGACGTGCTTATGACAAAGTTGGTGTGAAACGTTTAGTCGGTTTAGGAATGGTGATTTTAGGTTTAGGAACAGTACCATTTTTATTTTTTGGGGTGGAAACTCCTGAGCATTATGTAACGTTATTATATGGTATGCGTATGGTCGGTGTGGCACTAGCAATGATGCCTTTAACTGCTTCAGCGATGAAAGTTTTACCTAAAGAAGAAATTGCTCATGGTACGGCAGCCAACTCAACCGCTCGACAAATCTCTTCATCCGTAGTTGTTGCTTTGTTATCAAGTGTGACACAAAATATTATTAACAATCATCAACCAGTAGCCTCTTTACAAAAAATAAATCCATTGCAATATGCAGATAAAATGTTAACAGCATCACTTGATGGTTTCCATGTTTCATTTGCGATTGGCTTAAGTTTTGCTGTTGTTGGATTTGTTGTCATTCAATTTTTAGGCGAACACAAAAAAACACAATTGGAGGCTAGATAAATATGATTTTAGTTTTTATTACATTATTTACAATCACTAGTTTCTTAGGGTTAATTTATATCGAAAAAAAATCAATTAGAAATATTGTTGGTGGTCTGTCTTTACTACTACTAACTGCATCAATTTTCTTCCTGACATGGCATTTAAATAACCATGTTGGGATGAAAGAAGTAACCAAAATAACCGAGCAAGAAATTTTTACGGCAGGGGATGTAAATGCTCCTTTTGGTATGGTAATTAACCAAGAAATCGGAACAAAATCTGGTGAATATGTCTTTGTTTACCGTGACAAAAAATCAGATGAAAAAGCAGTTGCACATTTTACACCGGATGAAAAACACATTACGCAAGCGGTGAAAAAATCAGCTACTTATAAAATGACTTCAGACAACAAAGCAAAAGTCGTAACAAAAACAACCACTTATGCCTATTCTTCTGATTTGATGAAATGGATGTTTGGCATTGGCGATGAAGAAGGGGCATTAGTTTTGGAAAGATCAACTGTTTATGTACCAGAAAAAACATGGTTGCTTTTAACTGCTGAACAAGCAAAAAAGCTACAAAGTAAAGTAGCCGATATACAAAAAGCAGCAATGAAAAATCCCGAACAAGCAATGCAAATGCAATAACTAGCAAAAAGTGACCCTGTGAAATATGCACAAATGCAGGTTGAACAGATGAAAGAGATGTTGAATATTTGATAAAAAAAAGAGATTGAGCCCTTGAGACTCAATCTCTTTTTTTATTTCTGAGTATCTCGATTCAAATACTCCAAAATAGTAGTTGAAATATTCGCCTGTTGTTCTTTTAAAGTATAAGATTCCAACATATTCACATTTTGTCTCAACGCACGAGCTTGTCTTTTGTTGATTAACCCACCTTTTTCATAGTGAAAGATAAACTTACGTTCTAGATAATATCCTTGCAACAATTCATCTGAGTTTGAGCCTGAATAAAGTTCAATCACTCGGGCAAAGAAGTCTTGTTCATGTAACATTTGTACTTTTCTGATTCGTTGCAATTTCAAAAAGTCCAATAAACGCGTATCATAAACCCCTTCTAATCTTTCAAGTGCATCTAAGATATATTGTGTATTTGCAAAAAAGACACTACGCAATTGTTTTCTCTCTTCATGACTCATATGCCGTGAGCGAGTAACCAGTTGTTCTTGTGAGGATTGAAAATGTTTGATACGGTAGATAATTAATAAGAAAAGTCGTCTTAATACTATTTAAAGAATTGATTATCTATTATTTTTTATGATCTCTGATGTTTAAAAATAATGAATATAACTTTCTTTTGTCAGTATTTAAATATTCAGTGGTATACATATTATTTGTGATATAGCCTATACATTCAATTGATTTTTTCTTTGATACTTTGGGAGAATATATTTCTTGAGAATCATGAAATACCAATGAAGGTGATATTTCATTAATGATATTTTCCACAAAATATTCCGATTACGTTAATTGATGGAGATAGAATTTGTGATTTAGTGGCGAAATATGAAATTTTTGTGAAACCTGTTACAACTTATGTACTTGATGATTTTATATAGCAAATAACCTCTGGAGATTGTGAAATTTCCAGAGGTTATTTGTTTTCTTGTGCAAGATAATTTAATAAATATCATGGCTCTTTTTGTATGAGGAAAAATAAGGATATGGTAGAAAATAATTGAAAATAATCGAAAAGTTGAAAAACCGAATACAGAAATAGAAAAAAGAATTTAAAACAAAAGAAATATCTTTTATGCAGTTCAGATGCTGATGCAATTGGATTCGAAAAATGTGTTGAAGATTTTCTATGTGATGAAATAAAAAACATGGAGTGGGGAGTCTAATACAATTCTTTACCAATGAAGAAATCCAGCAAGTCACCTTGTTCTTGTATTATGTCTAATAGATTAGAGGGAGATTAATAGAAAGTGCTATCATTTTTTTTTTTAATAATTTATCTTATAATGTGTGTGAACGTGTTGAAATGGATATTTTACAAGGAGGGGACAAAGATGGATAAAGAAAAGAAGGTACTTGCAATTTTTGGGTTGGTTTTGGTGGTCTTGGTTTAATTTTGTCATGGGTTCCAATTATTAACAATGTCGCGGCTGTTTTTGGTGGAATTGGTATTGTTTTTGGACTTATCGCAATATTTAGAAATCGAAAAAATAAAAAAATTATCTCCATTATTGCAGTCATTCTATCGATTGCTTCTGTTGCCATCGTACTAATTACTCAATCGATGTATTCTAGTGCTATCAATGAAATAAGTGATAGTATGGATAGAGCAGCCTCATCACAAGAAGCTGAATTTACATGGACGAAAGAAGGTTATGACGCTCTTGTCGTGGGAGACACAATAACAGGAGTAGGTGGTGCAACATTTGATGATATAGTCGCTCAATTTGGCGAACCAGGTAGTTCGAATGAATCTCAAAGTGGTGACTATACGACAAAATATGCTTCGTGGGATAATGGTTTTGGATCAGATGGTTATAAATCAGTTGATTTATCTTTTACGAAACAAGAAGATGGGACGTTCTTATTAAACTCTAAAAGTCAATCTGGATTAGAGTAAGCTTTGACTCGAATTACAAGACAATCAGTTGATTACATCAATCAAAAAGCATCAAAATTGCTTATAAACTTTTCTTTTGCATAGTTCTTTCAGTGAAGAACATTACGAGTTTCATTTGCTTGGTGTACTAATGGTTCATAGAAATTGAAAAGAAGAATGTTCAGCAATTGAGCATTCTTCTTTTCAATTTCATTATTTTTCAACCGTATAAAAGCAGCGTTTAGGTGATACAACAATACCCTCTGCTTTTAATTGTTTGATTGCTTTATCGACTTCTTTTTTTTCAATCGAACCTTGTTCAGCGATTTCTCCTGCTTTCAAAGGTTCTGCGTTTTTAGTTAAGACTTCCAATACGATTTCTTTAGACATCTTTTCACCTCCTAATTGTGATGAAGGAATTATATCCTTTTTTTCTAAAATACGCATGTATATTGTCTCGTTTTCAGTTATATAAAGAATTTATGAAATTGAATAATTAGTTATTCTTTTTGAACAGTATTTTGAGCATTTTAACTCTTTTATAATTTTTCTAAAAGAGTTACTATTAATTTAATGAAAGATATTTCTAAATTAGTATTTTTCGTTAAATTAAAATACGAGGAGAAAACGAATGGAAAATCAAGATTTTGTTTTAGATGCAGTAACAGTCAGCATAAATGAGGAGAGTAGTTTACCTCAAGGTGTTGAGCCACAAATGGTTACTTGGTTGACATGGACGATTCTAACAGCAACTGCTACAGGTACTGGAGCTACCCCTTATACGGGGTAATAAATAATTCATAAATGTAAGAAATTAGATGATAGTTCCTTACCTTTATGCTATTTTAAGTAGATAATATACAAAGGAGAGAGTGATGGTTGAAATCGTTGCGATTATTGTGGCAGTAGTAGCATTAACATTGACAGTTGGTATAATAATTTTACCTATCTTAAAAAGTCTTTTAATCAAAAATAAAGTAAGCGATTTTGAAGAAAATAAGTATGAAAAAATTATTGAGCAAAATCAAACAAATGCTCAAAAGGATAAGAAATGGAATCCTAAGCAAGCCAATGATCCTTGGATTAAGACTATGAATGTCTTTCTCAAAGAAGCTGAAAAGAAAAAAAAGAAAAAATGATTGGCACAATGCAATTTTGAAGCTTGATTGTTGAAATGTCTTTATAAGTCTATATTATTACCTCAAACTCTATTTTTTGATATACTAACAAAAAATTAGAGAAACTAAGGAGCGTAAAAAATGGACATCAAACTAGGAACCAACCCCTTCATCGAAACCACTTCACAAAAATACATCAAAGAATTAGCACGCACCAACGACTTAAAAACCATCGAACTTCTAGCAAAATACGGTGACAAACTAAGTCCAGAAGTAAAAAGTGCGATGTTTAAACAAATGGAAGTTATTAAGTAATTTATTTTCACATCAAAACAAACGTTTGGTTTACTCATTCCAAACGTTTGTTTTGTCTTATTGAAACGTTTCTTTTACTCAACTCAAACGTTTGAATTGAATAAAGCAAACGTTTGAGTCGAACAATTCAATGAATCATTGATTATTCTGCAATAAATTCATCAATTTCAATACCACTCATACCTGCATTCAAAGCAATCAATAATTTCAATCGAGCTTTTTGCGAATTAATTCCGTTAGCAAAAATCAAGCCCATCTTCTCTAAATTGACCCCGCCACCTTCATAAGCGTAAACAGGTTCAGCCACTCCATTAAAACAACGAGAAACGACGACAATTGGAATGTCTTTATCAATCACTTTTTGCAACCCTTCTAGTGTATAAGGGGGTAAATTCCCAGACCCCAAGGCTTCTACAACCAAGCCGTCAATATTCATGTGCGACAATACTTCAAAAGTTGTCGAATCCATGCCGGCGTAAGCTTTTATGATTGGAATTTTGCTATCAACTTTTTCAATTTTTGCTTTAGAATGTTCAAGCAATTTATTAAAATACATGACTTTGTGTTTGGTAATTAAGCCAATTGGGCCATGTGTCGGTGTGCGAAAGGTTGCGACGTTAGTGGTGTGTGTTTTCGTTACAAAACGAGCCGAGTGAACTTCATCATTCATCACGACAACCACACCTTTACCGAAAGAATCATCACAAGAAGCCACACGAATCGCACTTAGATAATTATAAAGACCATCACTGCCCAACTCATTACTTGAACGCATGGCACCCGTTAAAACGATGGGGCATAAGTCCATGACGGTTGTATCAAGGAAAAAGGCGGTTTCTTCCAGCGTATCGGTGCCATGAGTAATAACCACACCAAAAAAGTCTTCTTCACGCACCGCTTTTTCAATCCGATTTTTAAGTAATAGCATGTGCTCAGGTGTCACGTGTGGACTTGGTAAATTAAAAATATCCTCAGAAGTTAACTCAACATCATCTGGCAAGGCAAATTGGGCTTTGGTTATTGGATTTTCTACATCAGGAACAACTTTTCCACTAGCATCCTCATGCATAGAAATGGTTCCACCGGTATGTAAAGCAAGTATCTTTTTCACAATTTTCCCCTCAATTCTTTGTAGTAGTAATGTTATAATAGTAGTAGTTTAAAGAAAAAGCAACGAGGAGCATAAGAAAATGAGCGAAAAATTGACAAAATTGAAAAGAAAAATGAATGAACAAGGAATTGAAGCTCTTTTAGTGATGACACCGTTTAATTTACGTTACATCACAGGATTTACTGGAACAGCTGGTTTGGCGATTATTACCCAAAAAGAAAACTTCTTTGTGACCGACTCACGCTATTTGGAGCAAGCACAAAAACAAGTAGCAGGCTTTACGCTTGTTCAAAATATTGGGCCGATTTTAGGGGAAGTGTTGAAAATTGTTGAAACAAATGGTTTTGAAAATTTAGCTTTTGAAGCAGGTATTTCTTATCAGCAGTACATGCAATTAGAAGAGTTAATTCCAGGACAAACGGATCTTTTCCAAGCGCCAGGGTTAATTGAAGACTTAAGACAAATCAAAACACCTGAAGAAATTGCGACGATTCAAAAGGCTTGTGGTATTACTGATAAAGCTTTTGAGTATATTTTAGGCAAGATTAAACCTGGTGTAACAGAACTTGAATTAGCCAATGAGCTAGATTTTTTCATGCGTAAATTAGGTGCAAGTGGGGTGAGTTTTGAA
>JAITWV010000298.1 GCA_031285105.1 Streptococcaceae bacterium
TTTGTTGACACCAAAACAGCTAAAACCAGAAAGGTAAATGGTTGATTATTATGACTTACACTAAGAAGAAAAAAACTTATACAAAAGCAGGCAAGGAAAAAATGGCGAAAGAACGTGCCGAAAAAGTCTCTAAACTAACTGGAATGATAAATGTTGGCATCGAGAGCATCCTTGATAGTGAAAATTTCAAGAACTTACTTAAATCAATGTCAGTTTTCCACCAATACTCAGCAAACAATCAACTTTTAATCTTCATGCAAAGACCTGATGCTACCCGTGTAGCAGGGTTTCAAACATGGAAAAAAGTTAATCGTTTCGTGAAGAAAGGCGAAAAGGGAATACAAATTTTAAGACCAGTAACGTTCAAGAAAACCGAAGAAGTAAACGAACAGGGAGTTGTTAGCCCTAGACACAATCCGAAAAAAGAAGGAGAGCCTACTTTAGAAATGGATGTTACTTACTTAGGTGGTTTTACCACGACCACTGTTTTTGACATTTCCCAAACTGACGGAGAAGATTTGCCTAAACTAGATTACGACTTTAACGGAGCTGAAAACGTAGAGAATTTCGATAAGTTATTCAATGCGATTTCTGACCTTACTACATTTTCTGTATTTAAGGAAACTCCCGAAACAGACAACGTTTTAGCTAGTGGAGCAGAAGGTTACGCTAGATATGCTGACAATCGTATTGTTATTAATGCGGACTTACAACAAGAAGGACAATTAAAAGTGCTGATCCATGAAGTCGCACACTCTTTATTACATGAGGGTTCTAAAAAATCCAAAACAGCTAAGGAGTTTGATGCAGAAAGTATCGCTTATGTTGTTTCTAATTATTTAGGGATTGATACGAATGAAAATTCATTCAATTACCTATCTATGTATGTTGGCAATAAAGACAGATTGAAAAAGCTAGAGTATAACCTGAAAGTGATCCAAAAAACTTCTCACGACATGATTGAAAAACTTGAAATTGCTTTTGAAAATAAAGAAAAAGAGGAACAGAGACATGCTTAAAACCATTAATGATGTAACTAAAATAGAAAACCATTCTTCATTTGTTTGGCGAGATTTGAAGGAAGTCGTTGAAAAAATGAAGTCGTTCATTGAAAGTTCTAAACTTCCAAAAGGCGAGAGTGTTGATGATTTATTCTATACTCACGTTTTGGTAGAAGATGAATTTGAGTGGCGTATCGAAGTGTTGCCTGTTTATACGACAAGTGGTGCTGACAGTTACGACATGGATGCTTTTTACAACTGGTTTAACGAAAATGTCGATGATTATATTGACGAACAATATGCCAGCAATGAACGTTTTGTAAAACACGTTGCAGACTATATGTACCAAAATAATTTGTTCGATTATAAAATCGTCATTAGTTATTGGGAAAACGGAGTAATTACCAATAAAAACTACTACGCAAGCGATATTGATTGGCTAACTGATTATCAATTTTTCGAGGAAATTCTTTTCAATTGGAGAGAATTTGCGAATGAAGTTTGCTATGAAAAATAAAGAATAAAAGAATTTCTTACAAAAGACACGAGAACATCTAGCAAACGCTGGTCTATTTTCGTGTCTTTTTAATTTTAAGAATAGAGGACAATAAAATGTATAAATTCAATCAAGACGACTTAAATGTAATCGACATCCATGAATTAATAGAAGAAGTAAAACAAATTCATGAATTAATTAGCAATTCAGATGCAAGATCTGGCGTGAAAGAGCTATTAGTTAAAGGAATTTTATATCATCACTCAATCATAGACGGTCATTCAAGTTTTTGGCTTGAATTTGTTCCTGAATATCAGAAGTCTATTTTTGGCGAAACGGATGAAGAAGATTTTGAAGATTGGTTTGATTACTTAACCGCTCTAAACTATATTGATGTTCATTTTGTAGAGAACAAAGATATTTATGAGGCTATGAAAGAAACGGTTTATAAAAATAAGCTGTTCGATGTCAAACTAACCATTTCTTATGAAATTGACGGAGAAATTAGTCAAGAAACGTTATACAAATGGGAAGTAGAAGAAGTAGATGTTAAAGACCTTTGCACTGCTGTTTGGAATGAATATAAAGACGGTGTAAAAGCTGTTTTTGATTTCTTACCTGACAGCGTAGAGGATAGCATTTCTCGCCACCTATAAAAAAATAAGAATAAGAGGAGCAATATATATGTTTAATAAAGATTTTTTTCCAACACCTAAAAACGTTTTAAATGAATGGTTGAAAGATTTTAAAGCTAAGAAAGGCGTTTCAATTCTTGAGGCAAGTGCTGGTAAAGGAGATATTCTTGAATATATCCTTGAACACAAATCAAGTGAAGTAGTTACTGTCCGCAATAAAGTGTTCAATCACTCTTACGATCGCAAAGACTTTGACATTGATGCAATCGAGATTGAACCTGAATTACAATCAATCCTTAAAGGGAAAGGTTTTCGTGTCGTTCACAATGATTTTCTAACTTATCACACAAACAAGCGTTATGACTATATAATCATGAACCCACCATTTAGCGAGGGGGATAAACACTTGTTGAAGGCAATCGACTTAATGAAAGACGGTGGTAAGATTTTTGCTTTACTTAATGCGGAAACTTTACTCAATCCGTTTTCAAACAATCGAAAAGACCTATTGCGTAAGCTGGAAGAATATCAGACTGATATTGAATATCTTGATAATTCCTTTATAGATGCCGAACGTAAGACTGGCGTTAAGGTAGCTATGATCCGACTAGACATTCCTAAGCGTGTGAAGAAGTCGCTATTTTATGAAGATATGAAAAAGGCTTATAACCAACAAGAAAAAGAGCAAGCACAAAAATATCATATTACTACTGGTAATTTTATTGCTGAGTTTGTTCGTTCATACAATCTTGAGGTGCAAGCTGGTGTTCGTTTACTTGAGGAATTTAGTGCTTTTAAGCTAAACATTCAACAAGACAGCAATAGCAATCGTAGCCTTCTAAAAATGGACTTATATAATGAGCAATCAGGAAGTTTTAGCGAGGTGTCAGTAAACGAATATATCCGTAACGTGCGAGCGAAATATTGGGATAACCTATTTAACAATCGCAAGTTTACAGAGAAGCTGACAGAAAACCTCAAACGTGATTTAGTAAATGATATTCATAAATTTGTAGATTATGAATTTAGCGAATACAACATTTATAATATTCAGTTAGAACTTTCTAAAAATCTTGTAGAAGGTGTAGAAAATACTATTATTGAGCTGTTTGACAGTCTATCGTATGTACATTCTTATGATGAATTTTCCAAAAACACGCATCTTTTTAATGGCTGGAAAACTAATAAATCTTGGTTTATTAACAAAAAGGTCATTATCCCAAGCATGAATTTTTGGGTTTCTGAGAAATTGTACGGTAGCGAATATTTAATTCAACGGTTAAGCGACATTGAAAAATCATTGAATTATTTAAACGGAAATCAACCGATTGCTTTAAATGTAAGGGATGTATTGATCCAAGCAAAAGAAAACGACATCTTTAAAAAAGTCGAGTGCGAGTTTTTCTACCTTACTTTCTTCAAGAAAGGTACTTGCCACTTAGAATTTAAAGATATGGAGCTTTTAGCTAGGTTCAATCGTTTCGCATCGCAGGGTAAAGGTTGGTTGCCACCGTCATATAGCAAAAAATCTTACAATGACATGACTAGAGAGGAGCAAGAAGTTATCAACGAATTTGAAGGCGAAGCTGAGTATCGTAAATTTTACGAGCGTTCATCAAGCCAGCAAATTGGAAATGGTAATGAAATGCTTAGAATTGCAGTCTAAAAAAGACATATAACTTAAAGAATAAAAGAAAAGAGGATAATATAATGAGTGAAATTATTTATGGAATCGAGCAAGGAGTTAGCTTTAATCTTAATATGGTCGATTGGTCGGGGCTTTCAACCTATCAAATTGAGAGTGCGATTAAGGGAAAAGTTGTAAAATCAGCAGATTTTAGCGACAAAATTCTTACCCCTGCAAAAATTAAAAAGATTAAAGATGAACACCGTGGCTACGCAATGGACTTAGTCTACAAAGAGTTTAGCGTAAACGATTATAACTTCAATGCAATTCGGTTAGGCATCACTGGTTATACTAAATTGAAGCCAAAATATAAACCATTGTCAGAATATGTAGTTGATCGCAACAAGCCAAAAACGAAAAAAGGACTTCGTAAAAAGGGATATGCCTTGTACCAAAAAAGAGGAATGTTCAACGAACAACTTATTTTTCGGGCTGAAACACTTACAGAAGTAAAAAAACGTGGACTTGTTCTTTATCAACAAAGAAAAGGTTCATTTAGTGTTAGAAAACTTGTGGTGGACGAACACAACAACATTCGTGATAGTTATGACATTGGTAAAATTACTGGCGAAAGAATTGGCGTGATGAAGTCGATGCCGAAAACAACACCTAAGTCATATATTGTGTTACCTGAATACCTATATGCTTACGCAGGTAGAGTAACTGATGCTGAATATGAATGGATGTAATTATACACTTATTAGCTACAAGCCTTTAAATAGGCTTGTGGCGTTATCATAAAGGAGAGGAAGAAATGACTAAACAAATGAATACAAATATGCGTACACGTTTTGCTTATGAGCAGGACTTAAACAACCTAAAAACATGGGATAAATATAAATTTATGTACGAGTTACAAGGTGGTCCAAAAGTCTCGTGGTATGAAATGTACGATAATTGTCTTATCTGTAATCACACAAGAGGTTGCATGATTAATGATAAGGGAACAATGGTTGTGTGCGTTACTCAGGAAAGTCCAGTTGTTTTTTCAACAAAATGGCAATCATGGGTTCACGCATTAGACGGTTCTCAACCAAATCTAAATCTAAAAGCTAAAACAGGCTTAACGCAATCAACAACAGCTAACGAGTTTATAGCTGATAAAGTTTATAAAATGATTTTATCGCACTATCCATTAACTCCTGAACATACCCAGCACTTGATTAAAGAGCGTGGTATGACACTTGAGGAGATAAAAGAACGTGGGTATGCCTCATACAAGCAAGAAGTTCCATTGTTTCCTGTCCCAGATCCAAACGGAGAATATGTAAAAGACGGACAAAGCGTTCGGTTTGATAATCTATGGATAGACAGATTAGTTAAAGCTGGTCTATTCAAAAACGATTGGAAGGGTGTCGCAGGGTTTTATATGGAAAGCGAAGGAGACGAACGTATGTTACGTTTCCATGCAGAAGAAGGCATCCTAATACCGTTTAGAAACGGAAAGAAACAAATAGTTGGACTGCAAGTTAGACTAGACGATGATAAGCGTGGATATTCGGAAAGTAAGTCTACAAACCCCGAATATAAAGCTGAAATTATTCCTTTTGGAAAAAATAAGCTATATGCAGGCGTTGAGGCAAAAATCGTCAACATTGAAACTGGTGAAGTAATCGGACAAGCCACTGATTTAAAATATCCTATAATAATTAAGGACGGACTCGGTAATATCGTCAGTGAGTTCACTTTCAAGCAAGAACCGAAATATAAGTGGGTTTCATCAGCAAATCGCTTATATGGTGTGAAAGCGAATGTTACAGCCCATGTTGCCTATTCACTAGACAACCTAAAGAATAAATATCCGTATGTAAACACATTTTGGATAACGGAAGGTGGTCTAAAAGCTGATATAATCGCTTCTAACCTACACAAAGGTTTGTCTAAGGAAAAACTTGCAATGTATGGTTCAAACGTTATTGCAGTAGCAGGAACAGGGCAATGGAGACGTGCGATTGAAGTCGCTAAAAATCAAGGAGCTAAGACGGTCGTTTTGGCGTTTGATAGCGACTACCTGTCAAATGAAGCTGTTCGCAAAGACTATAATCGCATGGCGACTGAATTGAAAGAAAACACTGGCATTAACGTATTTATCGCTAAATGGCAGGAGTATCAAGGCAAAGGGCTAGATGATTTATTATTGAATGGTTATTCTCCTTCGATTGAATATTTGCAAGATTTATGATTAATGTAAGTTTGGAAAATATCGTGATATAATAAAAGGAGATATAACAATGCCCAAAGTTGATGAATTTCAAGGTTTTTCTGTTTCTTTCTACGCTAACGAGCATTTACCAAAACACGTTCACTTTAGAAAAGGTGGAGGGCAAATGGTAAAAATTAATATCGAAAAGATTGAAGTTGTTAATTCAATCAACGTTAGCAAGCAAATGGAAAAAGTTTTGTTGAAACGTACTGAATTGATGCAAAAACATTATTTGCATCAATGGAATTCGTTTTTCAAAAATAAACCAGACTTATTGTAGGAGTGATAAATATGGGAATTATTAGTGCTAAAATTATTGACGGTTATGCCATGTTGATTGGTTTTTATGACGGAAAGTTGGTTCTCTTTGATTTTTCAAGATACGAAAATGAATTTTATTTTGAAGTGATTAGAGATAATTTTAAAGAATATTTTATTGAAAACGGTAGTTTATGGTTCGGGGATTATATAGGTATAGACCCAGAAACAATTTACCAAGAAGGCGTGATTGTCAGCGAAAAAATGCAAAAAGCATTAGACAAGATTGCCTAACAAGAGAGACCCCTAGCATTTGCTAAGGGGTCTTTTTTTATCTGATTTTTCCTCTTGTTCCAAGTGGGCTTACCTGAGTTTTATTTGTTGGAGTATCTTTTTTTTCCGAAGATAGTTTGTCTAATTCGGCATCGGCTTTACTTAAATTTTCTTCTTTGAACGCTATAATTTTCCGCAATTCTTCTAGCGTGATATTTTTGTTCTCTACTAATTCTCCATATAAAAACAATTTGTAGCTCTCTTTTAGAAAGGCACTTAATGGTGTGCTATCGTTTCTTTGTACTAAATATTCAAAAATGATCCCTAATTTTTTTGAAATGACTACTTGGAACGGACTTTTTGTGTTTTCTATAAATCTAGTAAACGAACCTGATGATACAGCGTTCATCAATGTTTCTTGTTTTTCTTTTGGCACTTCGATTTTAATGTTGAAGCGTTCAATTAAATATCTAAAAAACAATACATACTCGGCAGTCTTTTGAACGCCACCGTTATCTTGAATAAAATCATAAATATCTTCTTCGTTCTTTTCGAGAGTAAAAGCAGTCCTGAAATTTTTTTTGTCGGACATTTAAACACCTGCTTTCTAAACGACACGTTGGCTTAAACCGTATCTTAATAACCCTTCTACCGTTGAAGTTTCAGGGTTTGGCGATACCTGTGCAAAAGGAACAAACTTTTTAAATTCATCTAAGTTTATAACATTAGCCCCTCCACCGTTTATGATGAAATAGCTTAGCGTTTGAATATCTCCAAACGAATTTTCGTTTGATAGCAGTTCGATTAGCTCATTTGTATAGTTATCAATGATTGTTTGCGTGTACTCTTTTAAGTTGATTGAGCCACCCTCTCTTTGATGAATTTCAAAAGTCCAGTCATTATTGTCAATGCCATTTCTCACGATTGTCTGTGCGTTTGCCTTTTTAAGCCCTAAACTACCAAACACAGAATTTAAAGTTGGCAAACCTTTCAAGAAGTCATTGTAAAGAACCTGTACACCTTTAGGATAAGTTGTTTTTCGTCCGTCTCTAATAACTCTTGTGCTTGCAAACATATCAGCTAACGCTGTTCCACCACCAATATCCAATACAGCGACTTTAGAATTTAACATTTTCTCGTTTTCTTTATTCAACGAACCCTCTTTATCTAACGCTAAATAGTATATAACCCCCTCTGATTGTTCGATAAATTCAATCTGACCGATTGTTACTAGCATTTTTCTATCATTCAAGTATAGTTCAAGCGTGTTTTCTTTTAAAAACTCTGCGATTTTATCAAGTTGATCGTCATTTTGGGCATCATCTGTTGGTAAACTGATTTTTAAATCTAAAATGATCTCATTATTTTTTGGGGTTGTTAAGTTATATGCTAAACGTGCAATCATTACCTGCATATATGTTTTCCATTTTGGTGTGTTGTATCTATTTGTTGTTGATATAGTCTCAATTAAAGCATCTGCTGGGTACAATTCAGCAACTTTTGTGCCATAAACGATTGTTTCTTTTGAATGAGGTACTTTATATTGTGCCATTTCATCAATGTTGTTCCCTTTTACTTCGGCTAACAACCCCTTTAAATATGGATTATAAACTGCATAATATGAAGGCAATACGATAGGTTTTTGTGTTTTTTCCTCAATTAGTTTAGCTTGCATATTTCCACCGTCAATAGATGCTAGAAATCTTGGGGTTACTTTTTCTGATTTCGTCATTGAAATTCTCCTTTTTAATAATATTTCTATTAAAGTATATAAGATTTATATCATTAAGTCAATCGAAGTGTTCATAAGTATTTCATTATAATATATTAATATTTTATTAACTAATACCATACGCTTATGCGTTTAAATCCAACTAAATTTTATATAATTAAATTCCTATTATTAATCATAAAATTTTTAGCATGAATATCCAATTCCATAAAATATCTTTAATAAATTTTGTATTATCGACAATAAAATATTAATGAATGTTTTTTATCATTGAAACATCGTTCCAAGAAATTCGAGTATAATCATAACTTTTTTATTATATACGGTTAATTTTATATTAACCGTCAATTTTCTATTTCGTTGTAATTTTATTAGGGATAATAACTATTTTATGATGTGAAATTTATTTTAACTGGAAACCTTTTTAAAAAGAGATAAAAATTGGGTGTTTTTTTCAAAAAAAATACAATATAAAATAACAATTATTTATATTTTTAAAGTTTGATTTTTAGTGTCTTATTTTTCCATAAAAAGAATTTTTTAACTACACAGATAATTTTTTTAGTCAGAAAAAAACTAGCTTTTTTGGTTATCGCAGGCACTTTTTATTGAGTTTTATTTTCTAAAAGATTAAATCCATAAAGATATGCTTTCCGACAATGAACTCTAACTTCAATCCTCGTTTAAAGTTAGAGTTTTAACCTGCAAAAACTACAAAAAAATATAGATCATTGCTCTAACTTTAAACAAAAGTCATTTTGAAATTTTATGTCTAACTTTAAACATCTATAAAAAGTTATAATTTAATCTTGTAAAAAGACAAAATATATCTTATTAAAAAGCTACAACGACAGTAACAAATAAACAATTAATCTTAACTTTAAACAAAATCGTTATAACCCTATTTTAGCTTGCAAAATCTCGGGGAAAAGAGTAACATTATACGGACAAAAAAAGTGTTACTTACCCGATAAATATTTTTTTGAAATATCTAACTTTAAACAAAGGAGAACCATGCAAGAAATCGCATCTATAACTGACACATGGAAAAATGTATTTTCTCTTTGCTCGGCTTCTGATTTTCTTTCAACGAAATCACTGAACGACATTCGCAAAAGCACAGTATTGAAAGACAGTAACTTCACTAAACAAAGTATTGAACGCTATATACAAATCCAAAAACTATTTAAGCGTGTTGAAATAACAGATCCGTTTAAAACAAACATATATTCAATGACAAAAAAAGGTTACAAAGAATTAAGCTTAACGATATCCAAAAACTATTCAGGCAAAATTAACACACACGATCTAAAAACTCGTATGGTCTATTTTTCGGCATTAAGAGAAAGTTGCTTTATGCTAGACGAAAGTTTAACGAAACGTGATTTCCACCTTGTTTTCCCAAAACGTATGATGCCCATTAAAACCTCTGACATTGCGTTGAAACGAAAGTTAGAAAAGGAGCGTGAAGAAAAATATAAAATCTTCGAGACACTTGTTCCTGATGCGGTTCACGAAGAAAATGGCGTGAATGTGTGCTTGGAGTTCGATAATCTTACCGAACGAAATCCACAATTACTCAACAAAATTGGTAGATATATCGCATACGCTGGCAAGCATCTTGATAAAGAATTTAGAGTTGTTTTTGTCTTTGCTGATTATAGCTATAAGAAGCGTAGCCCTCAAAAGAAGGTTAAAATAGCATAGAGGCACATCAATAACTTGTTAAACTACATCTACTCAAAAAAATACACAGCAAGTAACTACACCTACTTAACGGACACGCCTCGGTACACTTTCGGAGAGATTATGGACGAACTAGACAACATAGACTTCTTCTTCTGTACTGAAAAAGATGCAGACAACGTGTTAGGCATCCAGTTGGGCATGGCGAACGTGGAAGAATTGAACTTCGATCTAGATAACCCACACTCATTGCAGGCGTTGTATCATAACCGAGATAATGGAATTGATAAACCAGAGTTTAATCATCGCTACAAAGATAATTACATCTTTGGTTATGACGACTACACTTTTTATGGCGAAAAGACTGAAAATGAACCGCAGGAAGTTGTTTCAGAACTTGCTGTCGAGGACGACATCGAGTACGAGAATGATTTTGTAACCCCAATAGAACGTCTTGAAAGACTATTAGGCACGCCAAATCCAATAGATACGAGCTGGTTAGATGACTATGAATAACGAAAAGACCACCTAAATTTCAGGTGGCTTTTTTTCTTATCCCAAAAATTCTCGACAAAATTCCACGACTTTGCAGGTGTTCCAGCCTTTCCCTAACTTCCTTCAACTCGCTTTCCTTTTCGTGCAGAACTTCACGGTAATATGATAGATGCTCCTGTAGTTTATTTTCGTGTTGTTCTTCTTTCGCATCTAGTTTCAGCTCTAATTCCCTATTTCTAGTGATTAGCGTGTCTAATTCCTTTGCTTTTAGGACATATCGGTTTTCCATAAGCTCTAGCTGATCCAATAATACAGGGATTGTTACAGTATCGCTTTGGCTGGCGAACTCTTGTTCATAAATCAATGTTTCTTTTTCCTGCTCCGTTCCTTTAATCGCTTTCTCCAGCCATTTAAGACCTTCGATATTCACGCAACTATGCCCTTTTTCGTTCCTGACTTTGTACGACTTCGGGAATTTTAGGTTGTCATACCAATATCGAACTGCTTGAGACGAACACCCTAGCTTTTGTGCGACTTGCCTTATCGTGAACATTATTACCACCTCGCAATCTTATTATATTAATCATATCAATATATCAAACCTACTGTCTAAGATTATCAAGTGGTTATTTGCCTGAAACAAAAACAAACAGATAACAGCGAGTGGATGCCTTTTCGCCTTGTTTGACATGGAACGTTTGTTTGTCAAAAGCTACGAATGTTGATATATAAGCATTTTTAGGTTGTCAGCTTCATTGTCATGCTATTTTAACCATAAATGGTTAAAATAAATAATTTGTAGTTTTTCAATGTTTGTTTGTTTTTTTGTTTTAAAATCGTTTCTAAGCACTCTAATTTCGCTTCTAAGAGCTTTTAAGTGTGTTTTTGTGTATTTGCCTATTTCTTCTTTAAAGTTGCTTAAAACGCAAAATAGGACTATCATAAAATGTGTAAGAGGTTTAAAATCTCGTTAAAGCCAATTAAACGCATCTGTGGTTGTTTAGAATTTCTTTTAGGCATAAATAGACTACTGGTAAGTTGAATTGGTTAGGTGTCTTTTCAGGACTGTTTTTTAGAAATGAATATTCTAAAATTTATTGATTGCCATATTATACATATTCTTCTTCATATAAAAGAATATAAAAGAATATAAGAATATATCGGAAAATTCAATCCCTTGGGAGAGTAAGTAGAATGGCTTTCTACTTTAACTTTACAGGGGAAGTTCTTTAACGTTTGAGGGGAAGTTCTTTAACGTTTGAGGGGAAGTCGTGTACTTTCTAGGGGGAATATTAACTTCTGTGGGGGAAATATGGTATAATTATTACTGAAATGTTTCATTTGAGGGGGAAAAAGGCTGTTTTTTCTAAAATTTGTCATTTTAGTTTATATTTTCGGCTAAATTTTCCCCTCAAAAGTTAAAGTCCTCCCCTCAGTTTGAAAAATAAAAAAGGATGTATTCATGAACCAAGATAAAGACATAAAAGAAAAACAGAAAAACGAATTAGTTTTGTATTATCATCCAACTTTGCAGTCCATTGTTTTTAAGGGCTGGACCGCTTGGGAAATCGACTATTTTCACATGATACTAAACCTAGTAAACGAACACGGAGCAAAACCATTTGAGTTAACTCACGATATGTTGTTGGAAAAAACCACGAAAGGTGCTTATTTCAAGAAAAACAAAAAACGGTGGATTGAGCGTGAGATTACGTTACAAGACAAATTAAAGTCTATTGAATGGCGAAATCTTAGCGTTGCAACCGAAGAAAGTGCAATGTTGAGCGATGACGTTGGGGATCGAGTGCTTGAGGACACTCCAATGTTTAATAAATTTAAAATCAATCTTGATAAAGGGATAAGAACGGTTTATCTTAACCCAGAATTTCTTCCATACCTTGATAAATTTACGCTACTAGATAAAGAAAAAAACCCAAAAGGTTTTATCCCTCTTAAACAGGATGAACTTGAGGCTTTTGCTAAACCGACACAAAAACTATTGTTTCGTTTATTAAACCAATGGAGAAATACTGGAGAGCGTTCGTGGTCGGTGGAGGAGTTGGTAGAGGTATTGGAAATGAAAAAAACCTATGCAAATAATGTTACTAGGATGCGAAAGGACATATTAGAACCGACGTGTGCTGTTATCGCTGAAACCGTCCCACAATTCAAACACCTGAAGGTTAAAACCGTTTGGTCTAAATACGGAAACAGCGTTTGGGGCTTTAAATTCACTTGGAAAAAAGAAGATGTAGTTAAAGTCGTTACAAAATCTATGACACTTGCCGAAATGCTTGAAATCAAACCAGCAATCATCGACATATACGACACTTTCTCAGCAGTCGATACGCTTACGGATGAAGATGTTTTAGACCTAACACACGAAGTTTACGTTCGTTTTGAGAATCTTGATGAAGGCGACATAGAGTTGTTTAATAAGCAGATCGAACACACAATTGCCAATGCTGAACAGAATTTCAAAAAATACTTCTTGAATGGCTTAGATATGCGTATTAAAACAAAAGAGCAAACAAATAAATTAACCATCGTCCCTAAAAACGTGGATGCTTTAAGTTTGAGGCAAAAACGTAAGTACCTGCGAGAACAATTGACGAAAGAATTAATCACGAAAGAGCAATTTGAACACTCGTCTAAACTACTGACGATATTCCAAGAAGTTGTATTAGAGAGACAAAATGGAAAAATCGGTCAGCCTGACTGGTTGGGTCTTATGAAAGAGTTCGGCATCGAAAGAGACAAAGAGATAATTATGCGTTTTATGGATCAAGCTGAAAAGCTTATTGTCGAAAGAGGAGTAAAAGACAGCGTTATTCCATTCAGAGAGAACATGGATAGGCTTTATCACTCATTTGTTGCATTGGAAGAAGGTATGAGAAACAATCAAATAGATGTTGCGACAGCAAGAGATAAGTACGATGATCTGGCAACACTTGTTTTTGCTTTTGGTAGGAGTATTCACGAAAGAACTAAAGATAATAATCAAGACACGCCATAATAGGCGTGTTTTTAAAGAGACTTTTATTGTTTTATACTCAATTTTTATGTATAATTTATGTATAATAAGAAGGGTGGTTTTTAGTATGGGAACATCAAAAACAAGACTAAACCTAGTGTTAGATGCACAACTTCAAAAAGAGGCAAACGAAATATTTAACGAACTAGGCATCAATCAAACAACAGCAATAGTTATGTACTACAAACAAGTGGTAAGACAAAGAAAAATACCGTTTGAATTACAAGCTACATCTTACGAACCAAACACAGAAACTCTACTTGCAATGAATGAAACAGAAGAATTATTAAGAGGCGATTTGAGCAAAAACGAAGAACCGTTATCTGAGTATTTATTACGCATGAGACATGAGGCAGGCAAATAATGGTGCTAGATTATCGCACAACCAAGAAGTTCGATAAAGACGTTAAAAAACTCATTAAAAGAAATTGGAAACTTTCTTTGCTTGAAGAAGCAATGACTAAATTGCTACAAGAAGAAGTTCTAGGGAAAGAATACAAACTTCATCCTTTAGAACCAAAAAACAAAATTCCAAAAAGGTGGGATATTCATCTAGGTGGAGAAAAAAGCGATTGGATTGTTGTGTTTTATTATGAACCTTCAAAAAAGTTAATTGTTTTTGAACGCACAGGAACACATAGTGATATTTTTAGATAGTTGGATATTTATGAAAACACGCCTTAGTAGCAGTGTTTTTTTCTTTATGGGTATAAAACAATTCCAAAAATATAATTAAAATGATACAATAGTTATACAGGGAATGGAGTGTTAAAAATGGAAATCACAAAAGAAAAAAATAATGTACAACGTTGGGGGAACAGCACAGGGTTAAGACTATCGAAACAAGTCGCTAACCTTCTTGAGTTTGAACAGGGCGACCCAATAATAATTATTGTGGAAATTGATGCCGAAACTGGCAAAAGAAAACTAATTGTTGAAAAAGATAAAGAAAGAACAAAAATCAATAATCCTTTCAAAAACGTTGAATATGGCAGTCTTTATCACACAATGGAGGACTTATATGACGGAAGGGAGATTGAATGAGTTACAAACCAAGTCAAAAGGATGTCATTTGGATTGATTTTGATCCTGCAAGAGGTTTTGAAATCAATAAGCGTAGACCAGCAGTTGTGCTAAGCTCAAACGATTATAACAATGCGACCAAGTATGCAATTGTTGCCCCTATTACGCAAACCGACCTGACAGCAGGCAATCTGTATGAACTAAAAGACCATAAAACAAAGGGGAAAGTTAATACAGCTCAAATTTATTCGCTAGATGTAACTAAAAGAGCGAATAGAAAACCTGAATTTATTGAAAAAATGAAAGAAGCAGATTTTCAAAACGTAGCTCAATTAGTGAAATTTAACTTTGATTTTTAAATAGTTAATCAAGAGAACGTGTAAAATGGTTCTCTTTTTCTGTGCAAAAAATAGGATTATTTTAAATTACAGAACTGTGTCAAATGTAATAAAAACAAGGGCTGTCTCTTGTATTTTAAAAATTATTAAAATAAAAACGCTAAATTAAAGGACATATCAGTTGACTAAAATTTAATCAAATAGTAATATTCAAAATTAACAAATATAAAAGTAAATTTTTTAACAAGAAAAAATTACTTTGTTTAAAATATTTTTTTGTCAAGAAAATAAAAATACGAATTCTTGCTTTAATGATTGTATTATGAACAGGTGGAAAGTCGTACTAAAAAGAAAGGCGGAAGGGCAATGCCAAAAAATGCGTTTTATATATATAAAACAGGTGTTGTACAGACTGTTGAAAAAAGAATTTGTCAATTCAAAACTAGGTTTACCTTTGAAAATATCTCATCTTTCACGCACAATAGTGCCATGAAGGGTGGGATTTTTATGTACACGCATTTAGAAAAGCATATTATTCAAAAAAATCGAGAAATCTATTTAACTCATTATGATGCCTCACACGATTTAGTCAAAATTGAACGTTATTTTGATTGGGAAATTGTTGAAAATTTGATGAAACCTTATTATCACTCCACCATCGGACGTCCTGCTTATCCGCCAATTACACTTGTAAAAATATTAATTATCCAACATTTAGAAGGGTTTCGTTCTGTCCGCTTTACTTGTAAACAGATCAGTCAACACTTCACCTATCGTTGGTTTTTAGGTGTATCAATTTATGATAAAATTCCAGACCATTCAACGATTTCTAAGTTTCTTTCTTGTCGATTAGGTGGAGTGGACGTTTGGCAAGAACTTTTTGATCAAATTATTTCGCTTATTCATCTTCAAGGATATCTCGCGCATGAAACGTGGGTCGCAGATGAAACGGAATTTAAAGCTAATGCCAATAAAAATAAGAGAAATCGTTATATGAAAGAAGTTTTAATCGAAGAAGATTTAGAAATGTTAGAAAAGGTAAATCAAGAACGAATCAAACATGGAAAGAAATTATTGCCAGAAAGCGGACCAAAGATTGTGATGAAAAAGGTAATTGAAAGCCCCGTAGATGAGGATGCAAGACTTTGTGTGAAACATGAAAAGCGTGGTCGTTTTGCTTATTATGAACATCGAATTGTCGATTCTTTACACAATTTTATTCTTTGTTCAACTGTGACACCAGCCAACGTTCCCGGTCATCGAATATTACCCATCCAATTAGATAAGCTGAAGGAACTTTTTGGCGTTTGTTGTAAAGAAATTGCTTTAGACGCAGGATACTACAATATACGAATGGCCAGAGAATTGGAGAAACGAACTATTTTTGCCTATATTGCCTATAGATATCGACGTGGTAAACAGGACAAAAATTGTCGAAATTATCATTTTAAAAAAGTGACAGATGATCTATATGCCGCTCCTTGTGGGTTAGCTTTCCGTTATTCGACCACAACTAGACAAGGATACAGCGAATTTAAACCAGAAAAAGGAAGTTGTAATGGGTGTCTTTCTCAACCCAAAACGAAGGATGGATTAAGAGTCTTGAGGATATCTGTTAATGAAGCAGAACATGAAGAATTAAGAAAGAAACGCTTATCCCCACGAGGAAAAATACTAAAACTTGTTCGTCCTTCAACGATTGAACGGAGTTTTGCCCAAAGTAAAGAACTCCACGGTCTGCGATTTGCACGCTATCGTGGAGTCTCAAAAGTATCCTTTCAAGTTTTGATGACTGACATGGTCCAAAACTTGAAAAAATATGCCAACATTCGTTCTTTAGAATGTGTTGGTTTATATTTAACATACCAAATACAGCCTGAAAAATACAGTCATAACTAAAGAGGTTGATGATAGATTAGAATAGGATTTTATTTGACAGTTTTGTTTTTCAACAGTCTG
>JAITWV010000332.1 GCA_031285105.1 Streptococcaceae bacterium
TGGTGAGGCAAAAACAGTCGTTGGAATGACAGGGTAGGTAATAGGCTCATCTAAATTTTCACTGATAAAGCGAGCAATATAACGTCCTTGATAAGCGCCAACAGGTGTTAATTTTGGCACACCAGCCTTAGCAACATCGCCAATGGCAAAAATAGTTGGATTACTTGTCATTAGTTTATCATCAACCAAAATTCCATTTTCATCATATTGCACACCAGCTTTTTCTAAATTCATTCCTTGAATATTGGCTACTCGACCGGTGGCTGCGAAAACTTTATCGGTTAAAAATTCTTTTTCATTCGTTAATTTAACGAGGATTTTTCCATTTTGTTGACTGAGCGACTCAACACTTGATTCATAAAGCAATTCAATTCCACGTTGTTTAAATTCTTCCATTAATTCAGTCGTTAATTCTTCATCAAAACCTCTTAATGCTTTATCACCACGAATAATCAAGCGTACCTGACTTCCAGCAAGATTCGCTAAACTGGCAAATTCCACTGCAATATAACCTGCACCAATGAATGTAATATCTTCAGGCATTTCAGGCATTTTTAAAAAGTCTTCTGAACTCAAAGCAAAATTGGAACCACTAAATTGCACCTTTCTAGGCATTTGTCCCATTGCTAAAATCCACTTGTCGGCATGAATTTGTTGTCCATCAGGCAGTTCAATTGTATTTTCATCAATAAACGTAGCTAAACCAGAAAAGCTTGGAATACCACTTGATTTTAAGCCATTGAGTGTTTTTTCAGGAGTTAATGAAGTGTACCCTTCTTTTCGCTTCATCAAAGTAGGCCAATCAACTTTTAAATTCCCAGTAATCCCTTTTCCTTGGAGTAGCTGCGTATGTCTAAGCGCATCAGTTGCAGAAACGAGAAATTTCTTAGGATCACAACCATAATTTGGGCAAGTGCCGCCCCACAGATATTTTTCAAAGACAGCTACATTGACTCCATTTGCTTTTAAACCAAAGGCAGCCGATAATCCAGCTGGTCCTGCACCGATTACACCAACATCAAAATGCATAATTTTTCCTCCATCTTATAACAGATTATTTGTTTTTAAAAATTGATAAGCCACAGCAGCGGGGTCTTTTTGCAAAACATCGACTTGATAATTCATCTGAATCATTTCTTCTTCGGTAATTTTTCCAGCCAATTTATTTAAAATACTTTCTAATTCAGGAAAACGATTCAACGTTTCCTTGCGAATTAATGGTGCTGCTTGATAAGGTGGAAATAGTTTTTGATCATCAATTAAAGTCACTAAATCATACGTTTTTAAGGCTGAATCTGTTGAATAGCCATCAACCACATTCACCGACCCATTCTTGATTGCTTGATAACGTAAATTTGGTTGCATGGTGGAAACTGGGAAATTTAGACCGTATAATTTTTGCAGTCCTTTCCAACCATCTTCTCGGTCAGTAAATTCTAGAGAAAATCCGCCTTTTAATTGATTTTGAATGGATAGTAAATCAGAAATCTTTGTTAAATTATGTTCCTTAGCAAATGCTCGTTTTACCGCTACTGCATAGGTATCTTGAAAGCTTGTTGGTTTTAAATAGACAAAATTATCTTGCTTTAAAATTGCCTCGCGGGCGTATTCATAAACGATTTGTGGGTCATTTGAGGTATTGGTATTTTTCTTTAAAAGTGTGCCGGTAATTGTTCCTGTAAATTCTGGATAAAGGTCAATATCTCCTGAGCGTAAGGCATTATACAAAAAGCTGGTATTGCCAAAATTTTCTTTCAATGTGACTTGAATATCCGAATGAGCTTCAATCAATAATTTATACATATTAATCAAAATATCTGGTTCAGCCCCTAATTTTCCAGCGATCGTAATCTGTTTAGTTTGAGCACTAGAATGATTCGTATAAATAAATGAGCCACCTAACGATAGTAAAATCGAAGCTGATGCAATCAAGACATTTTTCAATCGTGCTTTTTCAAGGAGGTGAATGGCAAAACTAAAAATTACCGCTAATATCGCCGAAGAAATCGCTCCAATCAAAATAAGACTCATATTGTTTCGATCAATACCTAGTAAAATGAAACTTCCCAAGCCACCAGCACCAATCAAAGCAGCTAAAGTCGCCGTTCCAATAATCATAACTGAAGCGGTCCGTACCCCAGAAAGGATATAGGGTAAAGCAAGGGCGATTTCAAATTTTAACAAACGTTCTTTCTTAGTCATTCCAAAAGCAATCGATGCTTCTTGTAGTGAAGGGTCAATTTTACTCAAACCAGTATAAGTGCTTTGAAGAATTGGAAAAATCCCGTAAATAATTAGGGCAATTACTGCCGGCAACGTCCCAATTCCCACCATCGGAATCAAAATACCCAACAAAGCAAGTGAGGGAATCGTTTGAAAAATGCCAGTAACCTGTAGCATTCCTTCAGCAATTTTTTTATAACGACTCAACAAAATCGCCAAAGGAATGGCAATTGCAGCTGCGACAAACAAAGAAATCAACGAAATCTGCGTATGTTGAATGAAGCTTTGGATAAATTCATTTCTTCTAGCAAATAAAACATCAAAAAAATGTAGCATATTATCTACCCCTTCTTTCAATTTCTGCTTGTAACTCTTTTGTCGAATAATCCTCTAAATGATGATGGTGTTTTTGGAACAAGTCAGCCACAAATTGATTCGCAGGCTTTTGCTGGATGTTTTCAGGTGTATCAATCTGCTGAATAACCCCTTGATTCATCACCGCAATTTTATCTCCTAATATCGTTGCTTCTTGCATATCATGAGTAACAAAAAGAACCGTTGATTGAAGCTGGTGATGAATTTGTTTAATCAATTGTTGCAATCCCTCACGAGAAATTGGATCTAGGGCACTAAACGGTTCATCCATCAAAATAATTTTAGGATTAGCCGCAATCGCTCTTAAAATACCGATACGTTGTTGTTCACCACCAGACAATTCACTTGGCTTACGCTTGAGATAAATAGTTGGATCTAAATGAACAAAATTTAATAACTCTTTTGTCCGCTCTAAGCGTTTTTCCTTTGCCCAACCTTTCATTTCAGGAATCAACTCAATATTTTCTTGCACCGTTAAATTAGGAAAAAGGGCAATTTGTTGCAGCACATAGCCAGTTTCTAAACGATGTGTACGTAAATTTAAATCAGTTATTTTCACTCCATCAATGAAAATATCACCACTAGTTGCTTCAATCAAACGATTCACCATTTTAAGAGTCGTCGTTTTCCCACTCCCACTAGCACCAACTAACACAAAAAATTCACCATCATGCACTTTGAAACTAGCATTTGAAAGCACCTTTTTATCCTTATAAACTTTTGTGACATCTATAAATTCAATCATTTTCTCACCCCTTCAATACGCTCATTTTATCATGACTGCTTAAATTAAGTGAAAATAACCCCCTCAATTCATTTGAGTATACGAATTTAGCTCAAAAATATTTTAGATAAAGTATTGACAACGTTTTCTAACCATGATACTATGTCCTTAACGAAAACGGAGTGTCACTGATACGATCAGGCACCACCAATTTTAAAACAGGCTTTTAAGGTCTATTTTAAGTTGGTGTTTTTTTGTTTCAAAATCCTCATCAGGAGGTGGATATGATTTATCTTGTTGTGAAGTCTTTAAACAACAATTTGGTTTTAGCAGTTGATGAAAACCAAGAAGAATTAGTTTTATTCGGCAAGGGAATTGGTTTTAAAAAGAAAAAAGATGATGAAATTGATGCGACCTTGATTACCAAAATCTATAAGTCACAAGATTTTCATTCAGATTTTACTTCGATTATTGAACATATTCCTGAAGAAACGTTTAGTGTAACGCAAGAAATTGTTACTCAAGCGACCGATTATCTGGGTGTGAAGTTAAATCCAAGTATCTTAGTTGCGCTTTCTGATCATATCCAAGGAGCTTTGGATCGTCAAAAAAGCAAAATTCAATTAAGTGATACCACATTGCAGTGGGAAATTCCATTTTTGTACTATAAAGAGTACGAATTTGGCAAACAATCCTTAAGTATCATTGAAAAAGAGTTAGGAGCAACACTACCTAGTCTTGAAGCTTCGTTTATTGCCCTACATTTTGTCAACGCACAAGATGGAGTGAATTCAATGAATGAAACGATTTTAATCACTGAAATCATCAAAAATATGGTCAAAATTATTCAACAGCTTTTTGATCGAACCTTGGATAAGGAAAGTATTGATTATTCTAGATTTGTCACTCACGTGCGCTACTTTATTAATCGCCAATTGCATAATAAAGCACAAGATAGTAACCAAGATGATCGTTTGTACCAAATTATTCAAGAAAATTATCCGAAAAGTTTTGCCGTCAGCTTAATGATTAAGGATATGCTCAAAAAACAATACAATATTCAAATGGTTGATAGCGAAATTGTTTATCTCGTTATACATATTGATCGTGTTGTCAATAATGCAATAGACCTTTCCCATAACTGAGGGTGCTTGCCAGATAGGCAAGTGCAATCAGTTGTGGGAGAGGGCTTAAATAAATTTTAGGTGTGTAACTAATTAATAGGCATTAACCTGAATGAATAGACAAGTCATAAAAAGACTGGTTTATTTATTCAGGTTTTTGTTTTGCTCAAAAAGGAGAGGAAAGTCATGGGAAACAAAGAATTAGCCCAAAAAATTATCGAAGAAATTGGAGGAAGCGACAACATTACACAAAACTGGCACTGTATTACGCGTCTACGTTTTAATGTTGTTAATCCAAAAGAAGTGCAACTAGAAAATTTACAAAATCTTGAAGGTGTGATGGGTGCTCGTTTTCAAGGAGACCAATTACAAGTCATTATTGGAAGTGAAGTTGCCAATGTTTTTAATGAAGTGAAGAATTTAGTTGGTACGAACACCAATGAAGCAAAACCAGCGCATAAAGAAAATATCATCAACCGCATATTAGATGTTATTTCAGGTATTTTCACCCCAATTTTACCAGCGATTGTTGGTGGTGGATTATTAAAAGGAATTTTAGCGATTCTTGGTGCGACACATATCCTAGCAGCAACAAGTCCAACGTATGAAATTTTGAGTGCTTTTTCAGACGCGATGTTTTATTTCTTCCCATTTTTAATCGCCATGTCAGCAGCTAATAAATTTAAAACAAGTCCATCCATTTCGCTAGCTTTAGCCGGTGTGTTGATGTATCCAACATTTGTAAACTTGGCAGCAGCAGGTGAGGTAACTAGATTAACATTTTTAGGTTTCTTGCCAGTGCCAGTTGCCAATTATTCATCCTCTGTTTTACCAATGATTTTAGGTATTTGGGTGTTGAGTTATGTTGAAAAAGGCTTGAAGAAAATCGTTCCTAAGTCATTAGATATCGTCTTTACACCATTATTAAGTTTACTTGCAACCGCACCGATTTTATTAGCAGTAATTGCGCCACTTGGCAGTTATATTGGTCGTTACTTAGACTTAATTTTTAGCACATTGTTCACAGTTGCAGGTCCTCTTGGTGGTGCATTGATGGGTGGTTTAATGCCGGTTATTGTTATTACAGGTATGCACTATGCGTTTTTCCCAGGAGCATTTGTTAGTTTACAAACATTAGGTTATGAAAAGATGTTGTTACCAATGAATATCGTGGCCAATCTTTCACAAGCAGGAGCAACTTTAGCAGTCTTGTTAAAAACCAAAGATGAAAAAATGAAACAAGTTGCCTTTTCAGCGTTCATTCCAGCAATTTTTGGAATTACCGAACCAGCGATTTATGGGGTAACCATGAAATTGAAGAAACCATTTTACGCAAGTTTAATCGGTGGAGCGGTTGGTGGTGCCATTTTAGGTGGGTTTGGCGTGAAAGCTTTTAGTTTTACCTTGCCAGGTGTTTTAGCTTTACCAACTTATATTGAAAATGGAACAAATAATTTCATCTATGCCTTAGTTGGTGTAGCAGCAAGTTTTGTCATTGGTTTTGTCGCAACATTATTCTTAAAATTTGAGTCAAGTGAAGTAGCACAAACGACACCAAAAGAAGCTCAATCAACTGTTTCAAAAGTAAGTGGGCCAAAATACGTTGCTTCCCCAATGAGTGGTGTCGCCAAAAGCTTATCAGAATGTCCAGATGAAACTTTTAGCTCAGAGTTAGTTGGTAAAGGAGCGGGCATTATTCCAGAAGAAGGCGTGGTAAAAGCCCCATTTGATGGTGAAATTACCATGACAACACCAACAAATCATGCGATTGGAATTCGTTCAAATGAAGGAGTAGAAGTCTTAGTTCACATCGGTATTGATACAGTAGACATGAAAGGTGATGGGTTCACACGTCTAGTCGAAGAAGGTCAAAAAGTTTATTCAGGACAAGCATTGCTAAACTTTGACATCAAAAAAATTCAAGCAAGTGGTCATAGCTTGTTTTCACCAGTGGTAGTAACAAATACAACTGATTATCTTGACATTATGGGCTATAAAGAAAACAACTCAAAAGTAGTCGCCAACCAAGATGAATTATTAGTTGTTGTTGATTAATAGATAAATTATATTAGGAGGAAAAACAAATGTATAAATTTCAAGAAGGATTTCCAGAAAACTTTTTATGGGGTGGCGCAACTGCTGCAAACCAAGTAGAAGGAGCTTATTTAGAAGGTGGCAAAGGTTTATCAACATCTGACTTTGCAGCTTACAAAGACCCATATGCAAAAGGAAAAGTAGACAACTTCACTTTTAACGTAACATCAACAGAATTAGCAGAGTACAAAGAAAATCCAGAAAAATATCTTTTCCCAAAACGTTGGGGCATTGATTTTTACAATCGTTACAAAGAAGATATTGCCTTGTTTGCCGAAATGGGCTTTAAAACATTCCGTATGTCAATTTCTTGGGTACGAATTTTTCCAACTGGTTTAGAAGATACACCCAATGAAGAAGGATTAGCATTTTACGATAAAGTCTTTGATGAGTGTTTGAAATATGGCATTGAACCATTAGTAACTATGTCTCATTATGAAATGCCGATTGCTTTAACTGAAAAATACAATGGTTGGGCAAGTCGTGAATTAATTGGATTATTTGAAAAATATGCACGCGTGATTTTTGACCGTTACAAAACAAAAGTTAAATACTGGATTACATTCAACGAAATGAATATGAACCTACAAAGTTTGTATACAGGAGCTGGTGTTTTAGCAGATAAAATTAAACCAGAAGAGATGATGCAAGTCACTTACCAAGCAAGTCATCACCAATTCTTAGCAAGTGCTGTAGCGGTTAAAGCAATTCGTGAAATCATTCCAACAGCACAAATCGGTTGTATGATTAACCAAATCGAAGCTTACGCACATACAACCAAACCAGAAGATCAATTGCAAGCATTAAAATCAAACCAATTGAATATGTTCTATCCAGACGTTCAAGCACGTGGTGAGTATCCAACTTACATGGCTCGTTACTTCAAAGATAATGGCATTGAAATTGCAATGGAAGCTGGCGATGAGGCAATTTTAAAAGAAGGTACAGTTGACTTTGTAGCAATTTCTTATTACATGTCACACGTTGCAGAAGCTCGCGAAGATGCAGCCCAATTAGCTGGTTCATTTGATAGCCCAATCAAAAATGAATACCTAGAATTATCACAGTGGGACTGGCCAATTGATCCAATCGGATTACGCATTTCATTGATGAAATTATATGATCGTTATGAAAAACCATTATATGTTTGTGAAAATGGTTTGGGTGCCAAAGATGAGCTAACACTTGATGGCAAAGTACATGATGATTACCGTATTGATTATTTGAGAAAACACGTAGAACAAATGAAAGAAGCAATTAAAGATGGGGTTAATTTATTGGGTTATACTACATGGGGATGTATTGACTTAGTATCTTGTGGCACTTCTCAAATGTCAAAACGCTATGGTTTTATCTATGTTGATCAAGATGATGAGGGTAAAGGTAGTTTAGAGCGTTACAGAAAAGATTCATTCTACTGGTATAAACAAGTCATTGAATCAAATGGTGAAAACTTAGCATATATTGATGGATTATCAGAAAATGTCTAATTAAAAAATATGAAAAGTCGCTAAATACATCTTTAATGATGGATTTAGCGACTTTTTCTTTAGTACATCGTAATTGATTTGGAGTTTGTGAAATAAAGACGTTAAGGTATTCTTCATTTACGAGTTTTCGCATTTGGGCTGCGGACTGGCTCGACGGTGGGGCTGCTGTGGCGAGACGGAAGCAGCTTTTTTGAAAAGAG
>JAITWV010000377.1 GCA_031285105.1 Streptococcaceae bacterium
GTCCCCGTTAACATCGATAAAAACGCAGCAAGTTGACCTGTCACATTGGCAAGCCCAGTCATGAACATATTGATATACGGTAAAATCGTTGTGTAGATTGGATAAAAAGCAGTTAATAAGTTGACTCGTACTTGGTTCAGGGAGTTACTAAACTGCTTATCGGTGGCAAGATAACTTCCTATAGACTCTCGAATCATACGAAATCCTTTGGCAATCATCGTAAAGAAGAAAATACGTTTGGCTAAAGAAACAATTCGACTAATCACACGGTCAACGCTATTGCCAACATTTCCGAGTCCCTTTTGCATCATAGAAGTTCCTGGTGTCATATTCCGAGCACCACGAGTAAACCTAGAACCAATCCCACCTAAAATAGCTCCTAACTTTGTTCCAATGCCCATCGTTTTGAACATGCTTGATTGCATTTGTTGGAGGACTCCTAGATTAAACTTATTAGGCGTTTTGGAGGAATCATTTGGCGGTGCACCACTTGAACCAAAGTATTGCAATGGTTCTTTCTTTTGTGGTAATTGTGGCCCAATCGGTTCTTTATACATTTCTACTTGATTGAAGTTTTGCCAAGACTTATTGCTTGCCTCAGAATATTTCCTTGCTGCTTGACCAAATGCCGACTCACCCATTGCCTTGTTTTGGACTTGTTGGACACGTGCATGGGCATTTTTAGCAGAATTAACCATTGAGTTGGCTTGTGCGTCGATTTTTGCTTTGTACTCTTCTGCACTCATACCACCAATACGAATGTTTGACTTTTTGCTAGTAAGAGTCGATTCTTTTTGGTTCATCGTTTGCGCCATTCTCTTTTTGGCATCACGCACCAATTTGAAATTGCGTTGCATGATTTTTTGCGTATTGGTTAATTCCTTTTGGGCATCATTACTAGAAGCATCGTTTTTGATTTTTGAAAAAGTCTGTTTTAATTGCGCTTGTATTTTTTTGGAATTGGTTATGGCGTTTTGAATGTTAAAATCAAACGTCATTTCAATTCCTTCAATTTGAATCCTCGCCATTTTCTTCACCTCCTTCTTCAAAATTGTCAAACAGTGCTAACCATTTTTGTAAATTCGCTTCATCTTTTTCTTGTTGGGTCCGTGTATCTTCTACTTGAAGAATTTCATAAGCCTCCCCACGTTTAGGCATTTTCTGTGGATCATTCACTGCAAAACCAATCAATTCAACTAAGCGGTAGTCAAAAGTAGCTTTTTCTTTCAACTCCGCTTCTCGCCTGTATTGAATAGCTTCAAGCTCAATCATGAGTTCTTCAAAGGTGTAAGACCAGTATTCTTCAGCTGGAATACCTAACTTCACACAGTCAAGATACATGCCTTCCCATAAATCTGTGACGGAATCGTAGACTATAGGAGTTCCAGTTGCGGTTCCATTGTCTCCTCCGACTCTTCCGTCTGACCAAAAAAACCAGAGTCATTTAAGATTTGCATCATTTGTTCGTAGACGTCATACTTCGTGCCTTTACCTGTTTCAATCAGATTTTCGATGGCTAGGGCAATTTTACGCTCAGAAATGTTGGATGTTTTACATGTACCAGATAAAATCACGATCATTTTGCCCATTGGTGGCACGTTCATGCTATCTTCATCCATTTTGTAACCAAAGACGACATTGTGGATAGACTCGTTTAAGCGTTTTTCAATAGGCACGTAGTCTTTTCCAGCCAAACGTGCGTGAAATTCTAAGTTGCCGATTTTTACTTTTGTTGATTTCATAAATTATTTTCCTCCATAATAAAAAGCCGACTATTCAGCCGACTTGTTTTTGATGATTTTAAAGATGAGACATTTTTTTGACATAAACTAAGAAATCTTTGTCATTTTGAAAGCCATTTAATAAACTAAAACCATTTTTTTCATAGAAATTGCGCAATTCCTTCGTGTCTTCGCATTCCAACCACAAAATCTTACCTCCAAGAATTTTGTAAATTTCTTTTATGGTATCTTTTGCCACACCTAGAATATCCGTACCACTAACAAGTGTATTCTCTGATGAAAAATTCTTGCCAATTTGACCTAAAAGCACTGATGATGAGACATAATTTTTAGAAGTATTATCTCTATAACCTTGACCTAACAATAATTTTCTTTGAGTATTTGATAATTTCTCAAAATTCTTTTGTGTCACATTTAAGGCTTTATTAGCAATCGAAAAATACCCTGCTAAAAACTCTTCATCATCACTTGAGTAAATTACTAAATATGTTCTAGCAATGCCTGTTCGTTCAAATTGAATGGCTCGATTGTGTAAAAAATTTTGAATATCTTCTGAATTAGATGAAAACGAATGGAGGATATCTTTCACATCCTCCATTTCATTGTTATTCAAAAGTTCATTTAAACTGATTCTAATTAATTCCATCAATTGCTACTTCTTTCCTAAAAGTCTTTGTGTAACATTTTTAATCTCTTCTGGCTTGTGTACATTCTTAACTTCATAACGAGGTTTTACATCCACTCGTTTTGAGTTCTCCAATGCAACAATTAAATTAGAAGCTGCTTTTGCGGTTAATCGAAAATCACTTGTAAAAGACTTAGTTGCCATGTAAATTACCTCCTTGCTTATTATTTGACAAAATCATAACACTTTCAATAAGTTTGTCAATACATACTATTGATTTATATCTATAATTTTAACAAGAATAGATTGCTTTGTCTATCATAAGCCGAGGTTTCTACATCTTTTACCAAATAACCATATCTCCCACAGTCCCCTCACCAATTTCAGACGAAGGGTTACGCACTGGGTAAGCGTGAAATCGATGGCTTCGTCAAAACTTTCAATGAGAATTTGATTTTTACTGCTTCGTTGACCCCGATTGCACCGATTCCTACAGTAGCCATTGCTTTGAATGTCACCACTAAACCACCGGCAATCGTGATTTTGTACCATTTTTCTAAATCTTCTAAGGCTTTAATCGCATCGAAGTTTGAACCTTTATAGACCACATCTAAGTCCAATTCTTTCTTTTCCATCAAGCCATTGATTTCCACCATCATGTCATCTTCAAGAGTCGTCACATCAACCCCTTGTTTTTTGTTGTCGATGTCTGGTACCGATACAATTCCATTAATAATGGTAAATGGCCCTGTCTGTGCACTCGCCACGCCTAAAGTGGTCCCAGCTGAAATAATCCCTGTGAAGTCATTGGTTGGGTTGAAAATTTGCAGTTGAAATTGTTTTTTCTTCATTTTGTAAATCCTCCTAGTTAGGTGTCATTGTGTTTAAATAGTTGTTAAATGTTCCGTTCATTTCAATGATGGAACGAATGTAGTCTGGTGTGTTTGCATCACGAATGCGCACGTCAAAGCCGATGTTGCTGAATAGTTCTTGCACTTGAGAAGTCAGTGGTGTGAGTGTACCAGCAGTTTTATCACCAACGATTTCTAAAACGAATCGCCATGAGGTTGTTACTTCATCGCCACTTAGATCGATTAACTTTGGCGAATGAAGTGCTTGGTACACAACCATCGGCAACTCTTCAAGCTTTTCTGGATACTCAGGTGCGACTTCTTGGAACACATTCAGTTCTTGAAGTTGGGTGACGACGTATGGTTTTAAATTTTTTCTCATTCGAGTTCCCTCAATTTCTGATTAATGACATGTTCGAGCGTTTTTTCATGGTTCTCAATTACCTTTTGAGTAGCTGGATAAAACCAAGGGCGTGCGGGTTGGCCATCGGTAATATAAAAATTATCCGAAATCTTATTATCCGTCACAGGCATTCCGTAAATCTGGTTTAAATCTAAACGAACTTGATCAACAGGAATAAACCACGGGTATTGCGTATAGGTCGGATTGACATCAGGTGCGATTCCTTGATTGTTTTCCTCTCCCACTTTCCCCGTACCAAACTCACGAAATGAACCAATTTCCGAATCATTCCAAAAACGAGCAGTGACTTTCCCAGGTTTTTCTTCGATGGATTGTTTGTTGTTTCCAGCGATTTGTCCGTAACCGTATTGGACAGTTTCTTTTAATTTCTGTTTGGTCAGTCCATCCATAGTCAAGAGCATTTCTTTTGTCGCTTCAACCAACCCAGCCTGTAATTTCTCAGGAACCATATCAATCTTTTTGAGCGCTTGTTCCAATCCAGTAATCGTAATTTTCACCATAAGCTACCTCTTTTCGCAGACGACTTTCGTGTAACTTGGATAAGGAACAACACCTAAAATACGATGTGTAGGCTTGCCACTGTCTTCTTCAAAGGAAACGCCATGATTGAGATACTTTTCACTCAAACATTCTCCTCGCGCCATATAACATTCTTTTAGTGAGACATTCTTTCCGCCAAACTGCTCAAACGTGAGTAAACTTGGACTTGGACGAACGTACCATTGCGTTTCAACTGGTTCATCAAAGGAAAGTAGCGTATTGCCCTCATCGTCTTTGCATTCAATCGGTGCATAAAGAAAGACCGTTTGTAGTCCATGTTTGGAAAACTTCATCAGAATCGCACCGCCTTTCCTTTCGCATATCGAGCAAGGGCACGTTTGATATTTGGTGAGATTAGTTCGCTTTCAAACGCACGAGAAATATCCCCTTCCGTTCGAGCTGTTTCGCCTTCAGTACCCTCACGATTTTCTAAAGCGCGTGCCAATTGTCCTTGATAGACGATGAGGACTGGTTTTCC
>JAITWV010000078.1 GCA_031285105.1 Streptococcaceae bacterium
GCATTTCCTTCTAATTTTACAATGGTTGATAATACGACTGGTTACTTTGCGATGAGTTATGCAAAAAATGATGGCCTCAAAGGTTGGTATGGATATCAATTCTATCAAGTGAAATTAGCGAATGGAAGGCTAAATATCACGATTATCCCGGTGATTGTGCAAGACATGTTAGGGCTTGGTAAGGAAAATGGATTCAACTCCTTGCAATCAATCACTTATAATCCATGGGATAAGCGTATGTATATGGTTGTTAATTCAGCTTGGCAAAGTTTCGATATGGCTAGCTTTTTGGCATTAGGTAGAACGATGCAAACAAAACCGATTAATCTGCCATATAATCCAACAACAGCAAATTGTCCACTAAGTAATGCTAATCCAGTGAGTGGCAATATAGGTTTGTCACGTGTTCGATTAAATAGTAACATGGAAACGGAACAAATTGCCTTTCATGGCTCGAATGTATTTATCGATGGTGTAACAAACAGTCAAATATACGTAGCTACCAAAGTTCCTTCTCTAAAAAAAGGAGCAGATGGTAAATGGTATGGCTATTCTGCTGCGGGGGTAAAATTAACAGGTATGCAAAAGATTCAGGGGAATTGGTATTATCTTAACCCTGCGCGAAATGGGGCAGTTACTTATGGGCAAGCATTTATTTCTGGCGTTTGGTATCTGTTTAATCGCTCAACGGGTGCTATGATGTATGAAAGTCAATATGATGCCGGAAATTGGTACTTCTTTGACAGTGCTTCTGGCAGAATGGCAAAAGGAATTCAAAAAGTCGGGACTAAATACTACTTCTACGACTATGCAACGGGTATCTTGAAAAAAGGTCAGGTTAGAGATGCAAAAGGAAATTGGTATTTATTTAGTCGTTCAACTGGTGAAATGCTAACGGGTGGTCGTTATGATGCGGGAGCTTGGTATTACTTTGCACCAGATACGGGAATTATGCAAAAAGGCCAGCAAAAGGTAGGAGCAAATTGGTATTTATATGATCGTGGTACTGGTAAGTTGCGCTATGGTCTGATTAAAGATATTGATGGCAGGACGTATTATTTCGACCCTAAAACTGGCGCTATGCGAACAGGTACGTTAACGATAAACGGTCGAAAAATGACTTTTAGTCCATATTTAAGGTAACTTAAGATAGGGCTAGATACACACGAATTTATTATACTAGTCTTCTAAACAGTCAAATCCCCTCTAAAAGACACGTTCTTTTGGAGGGGATTTGACTGTTTAGGGCAGATTTGCGATTTAATGTCCGTAAACGTTATTTCTAGGAAAATAGTGGTTTATTTTTTACCAATCTAAATGTGCGCGAAACAGCACTCTTTTTCCAAATTGTTCGTAAGATGTTTCGGATGGGGAAGTCCAACCATGAAATAGAAGATAAAAACCGTTTAAGTCTTTTCCTGCTGAAAGACCACCAACACCGTAACCCTCTCCGCCCATAGAAGCAGTGGTGACAAGCGGGCCTTTGTAAGTAAATGGTTTATCTAAACTTGTCGTTTGAGCGTAGCCTGTGAAGTAGTTTTTGGACATCCAATTTCCTGCTGAAAAGAATAAAGTATAAACTCCATCTTTTTGAATGAGATAAGGATTTTCAATCAAAGGAACCATAATTTTATTATCGTTATTTGGTGGATTCGGAATTTGTGTGCTCTCTAGTAACTTTTGTTTCTTGCCGGTAATCTTTAAACCATCAGCACTTAAAGGTTGAATCCAAATACTAGAAGATTTTCCTTGTTGATTGCCTTCGTTTTTAAATAAAAGATAGTTTTTCCCGTTATTGTCAGTAAAGACGCTGGCATCAATGTAGCCTTGTTTGTCTACATCTGAAAGTAGAGGGTTGTTTTCCACAACAAAGCCATGATCTGGAAACTTTGAAGTGGCAACTGCAAGAACACGAAGGCCCGTTTTTTTGTCGATTGGTGAAAAATACATCACGAATTTTCCATTAAGAAAAACAACTTCAGGTGCCCAAAAACCACGAGTAGCATCAATCCACGAAGGTAGTTTCGCAATAGCGCTTTTTGCTGTTGAATAATGTTCATTATCTATTGAAGTTGAAACAAGAATAGAAGAGTTTTTACGCGTTGCACTTCGATTATCCGCGGTTGCGTAAGCGTAATAAATTCCTTGATAAAAAAGCGCGCTAGGGTCAGGGAAATCTTCATTTAAAGCAAGAACAAGGTCTGAAATTGGTGCCTTTTCATAATAGATGTTTTGGACAGTTGTCTCTTGGATGGTAAATAGATGATTTGGCGAAGATTGTATGTATCCTTTGATAGCCTCGCCTTTATTTTCAACGGCTTGACCGGATCTAAAAAATTGAATAGTTGGTTCTTTTATTTGTTTTCCGTTAGACAAATAAAAGGTTGTAAGACTTTCGTATTTCCAGCCTTGATACATAGATTCGATTGTTGCTAAGGTAGATAAATTCGGTTGAAATGAGGTCTGAACAAGCGCATTAACCTGTGTAGTAGAAAAAAAGGCTGTTAAAAAAATCAAAATAAATGCAAATTTTCTTAAAAACATCAGATTGCTTCACTCCATTCTTTTGAGTTGTACTACATAAAATCATTTTATCACAATTTTTTTGTTTAAGCTTGGGATTTTAGAAAAACTTCACAAAACTACAAACAAAACCATATTAAATTATCTTTACAATGAACTATAAAGTATTGAAATAGATAATTTCATCATTTAATATAGTAACAGTTGTCTTTAATAACATGAAATTAAGGAAGAATAAGATGAAAATAACCGATACAGTGATAATTATTCCTGCCCACAATGAAGAACAAGTCATTGCCCAAACGCTAAAAGATGTGTCAAAATATTTTGAAAACATTGTGGTGGTGAATGACGGCAGTAGGGATAATACAGAAAAAGAAGCAAGAAAATCAAATGCACACGTTTTAACTCATGCTTTTGCGTTAGGACAAGGTGGTGCTATTCAAACAGGGATTGAGTTTGCTTTAACATTTAAAGAGGCAAATTACTTTGTAACGCTTGATGCCGATGGTCAGCATTTACCAACAGATGCAGTCAAAATGCGGGAACAATTGATTAAAAATGACGATGACATTGTGACCGGCTCACGTTTTTTGGGCTCAACAGTCAATATGCCAAAAGCCAAAAAAATGCTCTTAAAAGCTGCTACTTGGTTTTCAAATAAAACGTCTAATTCAAAATTTACAGATGCACATAACGGCTTGAGAATTTTTAACCGCCATGTTGCACAAACACTAAATATTCAAGAAAATAGCTATCAACACGCAAGTGAAATTTCTGAAAAAATTATAACAAATAAATATAAATACTCAGAAGCGCCGGTTACGATTGTCTATACTGATTATAGTATTGGTAAGGGACAATCTATGTTAAATGCTATCAATATTGGCTTTGATGTCTTGTTGAGAAAGGTTGTGAAAAAATAATGTTAATTGTTCAAATTGTCTTAATCGCAGTTATTGTTGCTGCTTTGATTTATTTTCTAACACATGATGATAGTAAAGCTGCTGCATACAAAAAAATGGCGGCAATTGTTGTTACTATTTTTGCGATTTTAGCTATTGCACAACCGACGTTAACGGATAAAATCGCGGCAATCTTTGGTATTGAACGTGGAAGTTATCTATTATTATATGTTGTCACAATTATCGTTTGGTTTGAAGTCATTGCCAATCGTTTGCAGCGTGGTAAAGAAGAAAAATATTTTGCCAAACTCGTTCGTAAAGTAGCGATTTTAGAGGCAAAAATTGAAGACTTAGAAAAAACGAAAGACGAGTAGGTAAATACAATGAACAAAGTATTAGTAACAGGTGGAATGGGTTTTATTGGCTCGCATACAGTTGTTGAGTTATTGACAAGTGGGCAAGAAGTTGTGATTGCGGATAATTTATTTAATAGCAAAATTGAAACATTAGATAAAATTGAAACCATTACAGGAACTCGACCGGAGTTTGTTGAAATTGATTTGGTTGATAAACAAAAAGTAAAAGAGCTTTTTAATACTTATAAATTTTCAAGTGTCATTCATTTTGCAAGTTATAAAGCAGTTGGCGAGTCAACACAAAAGCCAATTGCGTACTATAGCAATAATATCAATTCAGCTTTAAATGTGATTGATGAAATGATTCAACATAATGTAAAAAAATTCATCTTCTCTTCTTCAGCGACGGTTTATGGGGATCCAGTAGAATTGCCATTAATGGAAGATACTCAAGTTGGTATTGGTATTACAAATCCATATGGTTGGACAAAGCTTATGTGTGAGCAGATTTTGCGCGATGTTTGCGCGGCAGACGAGTCTGTTATTTTACTGCGGTATTTTAACCCTGTCGGCTCGCACGAAAGCGGAATAATAGGCGAAAACCCAAGCGGGATTCCTAATAATCTTATGCCGTTTGTGATGCAGACCGCACACGGAATCCATAAAGAAGTACGCGTTTTCGGCAATGACTACGACACGCCGGACGGCACGGGCGTAAGGGATTAT
>JAITWV010000158.1 GCA_031285105.1 Streptococcaceae bacterium
TCATCACACATGATATTGAAGAAGCGGTTTTACTAGGTCATAAAATTGTGATTATTGATGGTAAACCGGGGAAAATTAAGGAAGTCATTGAAAATCCTCTAGCTGACTTATCTATTGAAGAAAAGAGAAACTCCCCTGAATTTTTTGCTTGGGTTAATCAATTGCGAAAGGAGTTATATCAATAATGAGTAATATTGGTGGAAAAATTGGAAAAAAACTGATTGGACTAGTGGCTGCTGGTATTGTCATTCATATTATCTGGATTTTGGCTAGTTTATGGATGCAAAGAAATATTCTGCCGATGCCAACTGTTGTTTATCGCTCTTTTCCAAGACTTTTAAACAATAATCTTGGAGCGCATATGATGGTTAGTTTATATCGTGTCTTTGTTAGTATGGGCATTTCTATTCTTTTAGGTTTTTTTATCGGTTGGTTGATGGGAACTTCTAAAAAACTAGATATGTTGTTTGATCCGATTTTATATTTAACTTACCCAGTGCCAAAAATGGCTTTATTGCCAATTGTAATGCTTTTGTTTGGCTTAGGGGATGCTTCAAAAATTATTATGATTGTAATGATCACGCTACCACAAGTCATTTTAGCGGTCAGAGATGCTATTCGCAATATTCCTGAGCACCTGTATGATATTTATGAGTGTTTACAAGCAAACAAATGGCAAAAATTTCGTTACATCACCTTTCCTGCTTCTTTTTATGCTTTATTAAGTACTAGTCGCATTTCATTAGGAACAGCGATTTCAGTTTTATTTTTTACAGAAACGTATGGAACAACTAGAGGAATGGGCTTTTTCATTATGGATTCTTGGATGCGCATGGATTATCCTTCGATGTATCTTTCGATTATTATTTTAAGTGTGATGGGGCTGATTTTGTTCTTACTCATTGATTTACTTGGTGTTTATACATTAAGATGGCAAAAAACGGAAGAGTAATTTTCTTCCGTTTTTTGTTATTTATTAAATATTTTTTACAGCTCCAGTAGCATCACGTTCCACTTTCATATCAGAAATTGGCAAGTAACCTAATTTTTTCACTAGGCCTTGTTGAATTTGATCTGATAAAATAAATTGGATGAATTCATCAGCTGCTTTGTTTTTTGTTGCATCTGCTGCTTTATTTGTATACATATGTTCATAAGACCAAATTTTCCAATCGTTTGTTTGAACATTTGCATCCGTTGGTTCTACACCGTCAATTGAGATAGCTTGAAGATTGCTCTTTTCTAAGAAGCTAAATGCTAGGTATGAAATTGCTCCTGGTGTTTGTTCAACAATTTTTTGAGCAGTACCTGATGAGTCTTGTTCACCAGCACCTTTAATAACTGTTGCACCATCTAAACCATATTTTTCAAAGTTAAAGCGAGTTCCTGAACCTTCTGCACGGTTAACTACTTGAATTGCTAAATCAGCTCCGCCAACTTCTTTCCAGTTTGTTACTTTTCCAGTAAAGATGTCGATTAATTGTTGTTTTGTTAAGTTTTTTACACCAGCATCTTTATTCGCAACTGGAGCAAAACCAACAACTGCTACTTTATTACCTACTAAGTTTGCATCATTAATATTTTTTTCTTCGGCAAATAAATCTGAATTACCAATTTGAATTGATTTTTGAACCACACCTGATAATCCTTGACCAGAGCCACCACCTGAAACAGAGATTGTGATGTTTGGATTTTGTGTGTTAAATTCTGCTGCTGCTTGTTCAACTAATGGTTGTAAGGCAGTTGAGCCGGCAGATAACAATGAAACTTGCTCATTTGATGAAGAACCTGAAGAATTGTTGCCACTTGGTGCACATCCTGCTAATAAAGCTACTGCAGCACCTGTTAAAGTTAATCCTAATAGTACTTTTTTGATATTCATTTTGATAACCTCCGTTTATTCATTAGCTGATTACAGGGTTATTATATGCCATGTATGTTAATTGTGTCCAATAATAATGGTAAACCTTTTGTAAATTTGTGTAAAGTTCACTAGTTGTATTCGTTGATTTTCGCTTTTTTATGAAATAAGAATAACTAAAAACCTCGTTAGCCATTACAACTAACGAGGTGTTATTAATTATTTTTCACCGTAACGTGGTTTAGATTTCCCATACCATATTCCACCAAGCCACTTTTGTAGCCAAGGTTGTAAGTATCTATCCACACCAAATGCACGACCTGAACCGTTCATTAAGGCAATACCTACTGGAATAAACCAAATGTTAACCCAAACGAACATTCCACTTAAGGCAAACATCACTGTTAACACAACTGAAATCGCTGAGAATAACCATGTGAAGATACCAAAGATTAATGCCAATGCTAACACGATTTCAAATAAAGTCATGAAGCGTTGGAAGAAAATAGCTACGTCAGCATTTGGAATCATGATACGCATAATTGGTTCCATCCAACTTGGAACAGAATCAAAGACGGGCATTGGTTGTTCGCCCCATTTGTATGATAAACCAAATTTTGCAACAGTTTCAGCAACCGCACCTGTCGCACCAGTAGCTGCATCTGAAGCACCTGTTACAGCACCAGTTGCACCACTAGCTGCATCACTTGCACCAGTTGTTGCTTCATGTAACCAAGCAAATGGTAAACGAATATCTGTTGTAAACCATGAACCAGCACCAAACCAAGTTGAAGGTTGTAGCCATTTGCCATCTGTACCTAAAACTTTGCCCATTGCTTCTAATAACCACATTAAACCAAAGAAAATACGCAATGGAACAGCCCATAAGACGTTTCCGCTTCTTGAAAGGTGTCCGTAAGTTAATTCACGGTTGTCTTTTTGACGGAAGATTTCATGTGATAAATATTGGAACATATAATATGCTGAACGGATTTGGAAAGCGTATAACAAGTAAACAAAATGTTTTGTTGCCATTGCCATAAATCCAGACATTTCTGATTTGAATGGTTGAGATAATGAAGCAACACCCCAACGTGCACCGATTGAAACCATTGTTCCTTTGTAAACACCTTTGTATTCGTGTTTTTCAGTGCCATTGATTTCAGCTAAAATGTTCGCTGCTGCTGTGTGTCCAGTTAATTCAGCCGCTTCAACGATTTGTGGTGTTGGGCGTCCTGTTTCTGGCTCAGTGTAAGCAGATAAGTCACCTGCTACGTAAAGACCTTTATCTTCAAAACCGACTGCTTGCATGAATTTGTTGGCTACTAAACGGTTACCACGTTCAGTTTCTTGCATGCCGTATGCTTTTGCTTGTGTATTTCCTTGAACACCAGTAGTCCAGATTAATGTATGTGTTGGAATATCCGCTGCATCTTTAATCTTGATATGATCTGCGCCAACTTCAGTGATTGCAGAGTTCAAGAAGAATTTCACGCCTTTTTTCTGCATGTATTTGAATGCGTTGTTACGACCTTTATCTGAGAAGATATTTAAGATTTTGTCCATCATTTCAACAACTGCAATTGTGATTTCATCTTCAGGAATACGGTATTTTTTCACCATTAATTCTTTCCATTCGATTAATTCACCGGCCATTTCAATACCAGTAAATCCAGAACCAGCAACCGCAAATGTTAACATTGCACGACGTTTTTCTTCGTTAGGCTCTAAAGCAGCTTTTTCTACGATGATTTCTAAATGACGACGGATACGTAACGCATCTTCCATTGACCATAAAGTAAATCCATGTTCTTTCACACCAGGTACGCCAAAGTCATTTGGTTCCCCACCTAAAGCTACTACTAAAAAGTCATATTCGTATGTACCATTTGCTGTAGTAACCACTTTTGCTTCTTTATCAACCATTGTTACTTCATCGGTAACTAGTTGAACATTTTTGCGTTTGCCAACCAGTTTTTGAAGATCATATTGAACGATTTCTTCACTAACACGACCAGCAGCAACCTCGTGAAGTTGAGTCATTGACGTGTGGTACGGATGACGATCAATTAAAGTGATTTGAGCAGAGTCTTTTAATTTAGAAGACAAGTTACGAGTTGCAGTCAAACCAGCATAACCAGCACCAACAACAACGATTCTATGTTTAGACATGATGTTCCTCCTATTATTTTTTTCACAAAGATAAACATGCGAAAATATAAGTATATAAATAAATTCAACAAGTGGTATTATACGGGCAGTTCAGGGAAAAGTAAACAGAATATATGTAGAAAGTTTATTTTTCTAACATTTTTTTGCTAGAAGTAAAGTATTTATAGTGTTTTTACAAAAATAAGTCTGTGAAAAAAGTTTAAGTTTTTTTTGCGATACCTCTAAATACTCTTATCTTTTTAAATAGATAAAAACATGTTATACTCTCATAGATTAAATCTAGACTAAATAAGGAGTAAGTTTATATAATGACCAACCCACACTTAAAAGAAGAAGTTGCCAAACGTCGCACTTTTGCGATTATTTCCCATCCGGATGCTGGTAAAACGACCATTACTGAGCAATTACTATTATTTGGAGGCGCAATTCGTCAAGCTGGTACTGTTAAAGGAAAGAAAACAGGAAACTTTGCTAAATCTGACTGGATGGAAATTGAAAAACAACGTGGAATTTCTGTTACTTCATCGGTTATGCAATTTGATTATGACGGTAAACGTGTCAATATCCTTGATACACCAGGACATGAGGACTTTTCAGAAGATACATATCGCACCTTAATGGCCGTTGATGCTGCTGTAATGGTTGTTGATACAGCAAAAGGGATTGAAGCACAAACGAAAAAACTATTTAAAGTCGTCAAAGACCGTGGTATTCCTGTTTTTACCTTTATGAACAAACTAGACCGCGATGGACGTGAGCCGCTAGATTTATTGGCTGAACTAGAAGAAGTTTTAGGCATTGAGTCTTATCCGATGAACTGGCCGATTGGTATGGGGAAAGGTTTAGAAGGATTATATGATGTCTACCATAAACGTGTCGAATTACGTCATCCAGAACAATATGACAATGAACGTTTTATTGCCTTAGATGAAACTGGTAATATCCCAACGGCGCATAAATTATACTCAAACGATGTCTATTCACAAGCACAAGAAGATATTGAATTATTACTAGAAGCAGGTAATGAATTTTCAACTGAACGCATTGCTGCTGGTGAATTAACACCCGTATTCTTTGGGTCAGCCTTAACTAATTTTGGTGTACAAACATTCTTGGAAACTTTCTTACAATTTGCACCTGAACCTCAAGGAACCAAAACGATTGATGGGGAGATGGTTTCTCCATATACCGAAGAATTTTCAGGTTTTGTCTTTAAAATTCAAGCGAATATGAACCCTGCTCACCGTGATCGCATTGCTTTTGTCCGTATTGCTTCAGGAACGTTTGAGCGTGGTATGGCGGTGAATTTATCAAGAACCAATAAAGCTGTTAAATTATCAAATGTTACCCAGTTTATGGCAGATTCTCGTGAAAATGTCGAAACAGCCGTTGCCGGAGATATTATTGGTGTTTATGATACAGGTACTTATCAAGTTGGTGATACCTTACGCCAAGGGAAATTAAAAGTTGAGTATGAAGAATTACCAACCTTTACACCAGAATTGTTCATGAAGGTTTCTGCTAAAAACGTGATGAAGCAAAAGTCATTTCATAAAGGGATTCAGCAGTTGGTTCAAGAAGGGGCGATTCAATTATACACAACTGTTCAGACCAACGATTATGTTATTGGAGCAGTTGGGCAATTGCAATTTGAAGTGTTCCAATACCGTATGCTTAATGAGTACAATGCCGAAGTTGTGATGTCTCCAATGGGGAACAAAACCGCTCGTTGGATTGACCCTGAAGACTTTGATGAGCGTATGAGTTCTTCAAGAAATATCTTAGCACGCGACCGTTTTGGCAATCCATTGTTCTTATTTGAAAATGAATTTGCGATGCGTTGGTTTAGTGATAAATATCCGAATGTTGAATTGAAATCTTTACTATAGAAAAAAAGGAGAGTCGATTGATTGACTCTCCTTTTTGTTGCTGAGTGCACTCAACTACCTAAACTGAGTGCACTCACCACACCTCATTGAGTACACTCATCCACCCCTCCTGAGTACACTCAACAACACAACTTGAGTGTACTCAAAAAATATTACGAGTGCACTCAGTAGAAGTAAGAACTTAAAATAAGTAAAAACGATTAAAGTTTCTTCCCATTACTCCGTGTCACTTCTTGCATCCAGTAAAAACTCTTTTTCGGTACGCGTTTCATATCACGCAAGTCATGATTTGTTCGATTAACATAAACCATGCCATAACGTTTACGCATATCTCCTTGCGAACTTAAAATATCAATCAAGCCCCAACCAAGATAACCAATTACATCAACTCCATCATGTTGCACAGCATCTTTCATATTTTGAATATGATTGCGGTGATACTCAATACGATAATCATCTTGAATTTCATTGACCCCGTCCCACTCTTCTTGTACACCAATGCCATTTTCGATTGGGAACATTGGAATTTGATAACGATTATACATTTTTGTCAAGATGTTTCTAAAACCAAGTGGGTCAATTTGCCATCCCCAACCTTGCGTTGCTTCAATATGTGGATTTTTGGTAAAACCTTTTTCCATATATTCAACAATACTTGCTCCGTCTTTTAATCCGGTTGTATCAATTGCTTGTGAGGCATAATATGAAAAGGAAATAAAGTCTGATTTCATCTTTGAAATTTCTTCCATATCGCCATCAAGAATCATATCCATGAAGTTATTTTCTTTTAAGAATGCCACAACTTCTGGTGAGTAACGTCCGTTCGTGAAGGCTTCTAATAGGTGATGATTCAAAAATTCATCTAGTTTTCTGGCAGCAAAAACGTCATTTGGTTTTGCGCTCATTGGGTAAACTTCGATATAGGTAGTCATGCCACCGGTTTTACATTCAGGGTAGTTTTCCATCAAATAATTAGAAAAACGCGCATGTGCGACCATCATATTGTGTCCGATGGTGAAAGATTCTTTGGTGGTCTGTTCGCCTTCAAGATAACCGGCAATTTTAAAGCCAAATGGTGTACCATAAAGATTTTGCTCGTTAAATGTAATCCAATATTTGACTTTATGAGCAAATCTTTTTAGCATTTCATTGGCATAACGTTCAAAAGCATCTACTACTTTCCTAGAAACAAAACCATTATATTTTTGAGCTAAGTGTAACGGCATATCAAAATGATACAAACAAATCATCGGTTCAATGCCACGATTAATTAATTCATCTATAAACTTGTCATAAAAAGCAATTCCTTCTTCATTAAATGCACCATCGCCATCAGGACAAACGCGTGACCATGAAATTTGAAATCTATAACAATTCATACCCATTTGTTCCATGTAATCAAAATCTTCTTTGTAACGTGTGTAACTATGTGAGCCATCTTTCCAATCTGATGAAAATTCGCTCGCCTCACGGATATCATAAACCGATAAACCCTTGCCACCGACATTCCAGGCACCTTCTGTTTGCATACTTGAAACAGAGTTTCCCCATAAGAATCCTTCTTTTAATACTGACAATTTATTTTCCTCCTATAACGAGAGGTTGGGACATACAAACATATCTGCATGCCCCAACCTCTTAATTTTATACGTTTTCTACTTGTGCTACTTTTTCTTCGTCCATTTCCATCATGCGAAGGGCTGTACGCTCAGAAATTTTCATAAATGGTAGGTACAATAACACACCAAATCCGATGATAATCAACTGAACAACAATCGCTCTCCAGTCACCACCTGTTGCAAGATAAGCAGATAATAATGGTGGTGTCGTCCATGGAATTAAGACAACTGTATGATTCATAAACCCAATGGCTGTTGCGAAGTAAGCAAAGATTAAACCAAAGGCTGGTAATAAAACAAATGGAATCATCATTGGTAAGTTAAAGACGATTGGATAACCAAAAATAATCGGCTCATTAATATTAAATAACCCTGGACCTGCA
>JAITWV010000181.1 GCA_031285105.1 Streptococcaceae bacterium
GCAATAATCACAAAATCAAGTTCATTTGCTTGAATATCTGCCTTTTTAAGTAACTGGTTTGCTACATTAATACATAAATCTGAAGTATTCAACTTAGTACTAATATGACGTTTTTCAATCCCAGTTCGTTGCTTAATCCACTCATCACTCGTATCCATCATTTGTGCTAAGTCATCATTCGTCACGATGAACTCTGGAACAAAATGTGCCGTTTGGGTAATCTTTGCAAATTGACTCATCTTTCTTTCAACCTTCCAAGATAACCGTGTAGATTTTTTAAGGCTTTTAAAAGTGCTGTCGCTTCCTCTTCATTCATATCACCTAAAATGTTTTTAACCATTTCACGATGAAAAGATTGATGAACACGAAAGACTAACTTTCCTTTTTTTGTTAAGCCAAGTTTTACCACCCGACGATCATCTTCTGAACGAATACGCTCTACATAACCTTTTTTTTCCAAATTATTGATAGCTACCGTTAAAGTTCCAACCGTAATCATCAATTCTTTGGCAACCTGGGAACTTGTTTTTTTGCGATACAAGCCAATCGCTTCAATCGTATGCATTTCCTTAATCGAAATATCTGAAAACATAGACTTTTGCAGTTCAGCTTCTTCAATAGTCAAAATGTCGTTAAATATCGATACAAGATACTCGTTTACTGTTTGAATATCTGGTTTCATTCATATGCCTACTTTCTAAAAATTTCAAATAATTTGAATGTCAAACGTTTTGATAGTCAAACTATAAAGGAGTGCTAGAAAAATTGCAAGTACTTTTTAAAAAAACTTTAAATTTCAATTTGCTATTGACTTAGAAGTTAGATACCTATATGATTTATTTGTTTTGAATATCAAAGTAATTAAGAGTGGTGAAACGAGCGTCTAGCCTTGAGTAAATTTTACCCCAAGGGCACTTCCTTTGGGCGCTCAAAGGTGATGGTTCTTCGCTTGCGAAGGTTCTCAGCTTTGAAAATTTAGCTCAAGGCTGCTCGATTGAACCCGGATTACGATAAACGAGGAGGAAATAGTATGTTTCAACCATTAGTGATAAAAGATTTAGTGGCTAAAGTGCCGATTATTCAAGGAGGCATGGGCATTGGTATTTCTCTTTCTAACTTAGCAGGTCATGTGGCTAAAGAAGGTGGGATTGGTGTTTTATCCACTGCTCAAATTGGCTACAACACACCAAATTTTGAAAAAAGCCCACTAAGAGCCAACTGGCAAGCAATCGAAGATGAATTTAAAAAAGCCAAAGAAATTGCCAAAGGAGGCATTGTTGGTTTTAATATCATGGCAGCTCAATTTCAATATGACAAAATCGTCAAACACGCAGCTTCAATTGGTGCGGATGTGATCATTTCAGGTGCGGGTTTACCTGTGAATTTACCTGAATTAGTCGAAGGTACTAAAACCAAAATTGCCCCAATTGTTTCAAGTGCAAAAGGAGCCAAAGTTTTATTGAAGACTTGGGCGAAACGCTACAGTCGAACAGCTGATTTTGTCGTGATTGAAGGACCAAAAGCGGGTGGACATTTAGGTTTTAAGGCAGAAGATTTACAAAGCGCAACGGAAAATATGGATGCTGAAGTGATTAAAATTGTTGAGATTGTTAATGAATTTGCTGAACAATTTAACGAAAAAGTACCAGTTATTTTTGCCGGTGGGGTATTTACCAAAGAAGATATTGAACATTATTTATCTCTTGGTTGTTCAGGTGTACAGATGGCGACAAGGTTTGTAGCAACCACAGAATGTGATGCACCAGAGGACTTTAAAAATCGCTATGTTCAAGCCAAAGAAGAAGACATTGAAATCCTTAAATCGCCCGTTGGTATGCCTGGTCGTGCATTAAAAAATGACTTTAGTAAACGAATTAAAACGGAAAAAATTCCAATTGAAAAATGTCGTGATTGCTTGAGTCATAAACATTGTGACCGCAAGACGATTCCTTATTGCATCTCAGAGGCTTTACTACATTCAGTACGTGGCAATACAGAAAACGGCTTATTATTTGCCGGTGCGAATGTGTACCGAGTAGATAAAATTACAAGTGTGAAAGAATTAATAGCTGAATTAACAAACTAAAAAAAAACGGGCGATTTTGCTCGTTTTTTTAGTTTATTAATTATAAATCCGCTTCTAAAAATTCAACTTCACCCTCAACCATTGACGCAATTCTTGCCAAGGAAACCACTTCAACCCCCATATCATTCAATAAAGCACGCCCTTGTTGGTAGGATTTTTCAATTAAAATCCCCACCCCAACAACATTTGCCCCAGCTTGTTCGACCAATTCAATCAATCCTTTTGCTGCTTGTCCATTTGCTAAAAAATCATCAATTAATAACACATTATCTTCTTCATTTAAAAAGTGCTTGGAAATTGAAATCGTGCTCGTGACTTGTTTGGTAAATGAATAAACTTCTGTCGTCAACAATTCCGAATTCATGGTAATGCTTTTAGTTTTACGCGCATAAATCATCGGTACTCCTAAAGCCTGTGCTGTTGTTAAAGCAGGAGCAATCCCTGAAGCTTCAATCGTTACGACTTTGGTAACGTGTCTATCGTTAAATTTTTGAGCAAAACTCTCACCTATTTGGTACATCAGTTCCGGGTCGACTTGGTGGTTTAAAAATGAGTCAACTTTCAAAATCCCTTCACCTAGAATGGTTCCTTTTTCAACAATACTGTTCATCAATTCTTTCATGGTCATTTCCCTATGCTTTCAAATATATTTTTCCAATTATACTATTATTTCCATTTTAATGTTAAGTTAGAAGATTGGTTGTAGTATTTTAGATGATAAAAAAATAAGCTTGAGGAAAACAGATGCCTCAAGCTTATTTAAATTATTATTTATAAAGCGATTCAATATACTCCTGATAATCCTTAGAAAACGCAGAAAGTAACATTTCCTGAGATAAACCATTTGTTTTTAATTGAAAAATGGAATCTTTGGTGCGCTTCACTTCCTTTTCGACCTTTTCTTTCGCCCATTTTTCCGCTTCACGTCTTGCTTCACGTTTGCCTTCATTTTTATAATAATACTTCGTTGCCAAATGATCTTGCCAAGCTTTTTCACGGGCCTCAGCTTCCAATTCTTCTTCTAAAGACATGTGTAACTTTTTAACCGGTTCATAAACATTTTCCAAAAATTCTAGACGCTTCGAGATATTTTCTCCATTTTTCAACAACATCATCCACTCCTTCAACTTTCCTGATGCGTAGTGATGTTTGCCTAACTCAATAAAATAAAGAGCAAAGTGATTTTCTTCAACAAAAGGCACATGTGTTTGGGCATCGTTTAAAGAATACAACCGCAAAGGCAAGTTATCGTCCTTAAATTGCGTATAATTCAAAAAATTTAACCCCATCGCCCCATTTAACGAGCTATAGCGCAAATCTTCTCCTTCATAGTCTTCATGTTTTTGGTATCGAATGTCGTTATAACCAAGCACATACGCTTTTGACAAATAATAAAGACTACGCTGTTGAAAGAATTCTTTGCGGTGATTTTGTAGCTCAATGGTCACTTTTTTGCCATTTTCAAGTTCAACCAACACATCCACTTGTGTATACATCAGTTTATTTTCTTTCTTCATTTTATCAATATGATAGGGATTGAGTAAAGTAATGTGCTGAATATTGATGCCAAAAATATCTTCGAGTAGTTGTTTGGTGACCTGTTTGTTTTCATTGGAGCCAAGTAGCTTTTTGAAGGCGACATCGTTTAGTAACTTGTAGGTGCCGTTTGGGTTGATGATTTCTTTGATTGCTGTTTTCATTTTTCTACCTCTTTTGCGTATTTGAGGAATTATCCCCTTATTATATAAATACGCAAAAAAAGCTGATAAGAAAGATTTATTTTAAAAAATGTTTTAAAATGAATCACCAAACAATTCTCTAGGTTGCCAGCGATATGTTGAATTACTTCTTTGAGCTGATAAATTGTATAAGCGTTCAATAAATTTTGCTCGTTCTTGCTTGGTTTTACCTGTTTGCATAATCAAGGTTTCTTTTAATGGATGGTTACTAAGTATTAAGTATTCGTTTCTGGTCATTAATCTATGTAGTAATTCTTTTTGTGGCAAATGAGCAAATTTCCCACTGGAGCCGCGATTACATTCTTTGCACGATAAAACGAGATTCCAAACTCCATTTAAACCCAAGTCATCTTTTCCTAATACTATTGAACTGTAGGCTTGGGTGTTAAATGGGATGAAATGATCAATGTCACTAGTATTTTCTAGACCGCTTAAGATGGAGATGGGACGGAAACAGTAGAAACATTTGCCTTTTTGGTAGCCATTTAGTGGTTTTCTGGCGGAAGTCAAATCAATTCTCATATGCGAGGTCATGAAATTTTGATTCGTAATCGGCTTAACCAAAAATAACCTTTGCAATTCTTCATCATAATTTACTTCTAATTTGGGATTCTTTTGCGTAAATGCCGTTTCAACTAAATTCCAGCGTCCTTCAATTTCTTCTTGAATATTTTCCCATTGATTGCCTTCATTTAATAAAAATAAATTATCGGTTAAGACTATGCCTTTTTGTTTATTATGTATCACTTTTTCAAAATAAATATGTGGATTTTCTACATTGGGCAAGCGATGAAAGGCATCTAAAACATCTTTAAATCCTTTACTTGTCGTCATATTCATCACTTGCTCCCATGAAATGTTGCCTTTGTCATACAGCTCAAAAGAATTTAAAAATAGCGACTTGCTCATATTTATCTGCTTTTTGCCTGTTTTCGTATGTTCATATAAATATTTGGCATAATAAGTCGACAATTCTTCTAAAGTGATAAATGTTTTATTTGCCTTACTCAACTCATGTAGCGTTTTAGCCAAGGCGAATTTATAGGTAGAGGTGTTCCGTCCAAATAGATAAATTGAACGGAAACCAGACTCAAGCGAGTGATCATTTTCTAAATAGTTCATCAAGGTTCATCCTCAACTTCTATTAGATATATCGCCTTGTCAAACCCACCATTTTTTTCTTTTTTCGTTTTCCTAACTTGCTCAAGTTCTTCATATGTGCCGCCGATTTGATTTAGTGTTGCGTTGATTAATTCTTGAATATCCGCTAATTCTTCGATTAATTCTGTTTTATTTTTTGCTTGCTCGACTTCTTTTGCTTCTTCAATAATTTTTTTCTTGAGTTCAGTTAGAAATTCTTCGTTGGTTAATGTTCTTGTGGTAAATTTCTTTCCTGATTTTTGAATGATATCAGGTATTTTGTCGCGGATTAGTTTGTTGTGGTTGGTCATTTTTTCCTCCGGTTCTATGATTTGGCTTAATTAAATGCTCGCTTAATTGCATCATTTGCATCGCTGTAAAATTCTGTCGTCACATTTTCAAACAAATTATATGGAACTAAAGAGAAATCCGGTATATTTTCAATTGGTATCAACAAATGAGTTGCTCCTACTGAAATAGCTTTTTTAATGACGTCCTCAAAATTATCAACTTTAGAAAGTTTTCCATTCAAACTCATCTCCCCAAGAATCAATAAACCATCTTTGATTGGCGCTTCATTTATTGCGGAAATAAATGAAATAATCGAATTTAAAACAATATTTGTTGGCGCACTATTATTTTCTAAATCAGAATATTCGACATTATAATCAAAAAATTGTAGTAAATAACTATAAGCTTTTGAAAGGCTAAATTCCTCATGGTTTTCAAGCACATAACTTTGGAACAAACTTATTTGATTATACAAAAATCTTAAATCTTCGTTATTTGTTGTAAATAAAATTCTTCCATCGCCACTTAAAAGCTCCATCTTTGTTTTATATAATCCAACATTTCTTTTTGAATTGCTTGCTAACGAATACACTACTCCTACTTCATTGCCATTTTCTGGTAATCGAGCGTTATTTTTATGTATAATCGTTAAATCTTCAAGTGTTCTGGTGTATGAAACATATTTTTCGTTTTCAGATAAACCTTCATCTACTACATACACCTTTTTGTATTGTAGTCCTTTTGCTTCCATGACAGATAAGAAATTCAGGTTTTTAAAATAGTTAAACTCTTGAGGAAATTCTTCTTGTAAATAAATCGGATTGCCAATAATCGCAACTGTTTCTTGTTTGAATTTTTTTCTATCTGCATTAATTTCTTTAATAAAAGAACGAAAATCAATCTTCTCTACTTTTTTTCCACTTAATCCTAAAGATGTGATGTTGATTAAATTCAAAGTCTCTTTCGTAAATTCAGACACTTCATAAGTATTACGGTAATTTTCATTTAACTCGAAATGTTTAAAATCCTCTCTAAACATATCCCAGTCTTTCATTCCCCGATAATTTAATAAAAGCTGCTTACTATCACCATACAGATTAAATACAACCTTGTTATCATTTATTTCAGATAAAAGTTTATATTCTGTAGCAGAGTGATCTTGGGCTTCATCGATCATTAAGTATCTGTCTTGATTTGTTACTGGCATTGCACCAAAAATGATTGATTGAATTAATAACTCCACATACATTTCAAATCTAGTTGTTTGTTTGGCATTGTGTGAACCAAATGCTCTTGGAAATGATTTTCTCTTCAACTCATACCCTTTTACATCAATCGCTTGATCGAGTTTTGCAACAATATCAGGTAATGTCTCTTTAATCGCAGTAGAAAATAATTCATCATACCAATCAGATTTTGCTACATTTGCATAAAACACACGATTCGAATTTCGCATATATAAGATAAACTCTTTTAAATTAGAAATTTCATCAATGTCGTTAGCTAATTTTTTAATCTCTTTCCAAATCAAATCATTTCCTGGTTTAAAGATTTTACTAAATAGTCTTTGTTTAAGGGAATTACTCACTTGCCTTGTGTGTAATGCCTCAGAAAGTTTTAAAGAAAAATCCATTGTATAAATATCTGCAATCTTTTTTTGAGCATCTGTTTCTTCAATTTGAGCAGTTACGATCTGAACGTTCCCCCAACGACTTTTATCATAGGCTTTCAAGGCATTCAAATAATACCTGGTGATTGATTGACTTTGCACTGCCTCAATTTCTAATTCATGGCTTAAATTTTGAATATATTTGCTAAAATTATCATTAGGTACTAATATTTTCACTCTATCACAATGTAATGTTGGATGATTGAATTTTAAATAACTTAATCTATGTAAAAGTACAACGGTTTTCCCTGAGCCAGCGACTCCTTGTACAATAAAGTTTGTTTTTAAATCTTGCTCAATAATTTCATATTGTTTTTGTTGAATGGTCTCAATGATTAAAGATAAGTCTTGATTTTCTTTTTTTCTTTCAATGAGCTTTAATAGTTCAGGATTCGTGATATTTGTTGTTGTATCCATTTGATCATTGATGATTGAATTTGTGCGATTGAATTTATCGATATATTGTAACAGCTCACTATCTTCAATATCTAATGTACGTTGACACAACAATTCTGGAAAATCATTAGGGGGAGCTATAGTAATACTTTGCTGCTTTTGCCCGCCAGTTAGCTATATTTGCTTGTGTGTTTTCAGTCTTACCAAAATAAATATCTTCAATTTGTCCATTTTTTTCAATTTGCACTTTAAACAAATAAGGCTTTTTACGAGACGCCATATCCTTTATCGCTTTTTGTGTTCGTTGATCTTGGCTTTTTTTAACTTGAAGATTAACTCGTTCATCATAATCACTGGCAGTTTCATATAGACCAACTCCATGTAATCTTTTTTTAAGGGCAGTAATTTGATTTCTTAAATTTTCAACTGTTATATCCAAATGAGTTTCTTCTTGAGTAAATATATCATTCTTTACTTCCATTGGCATTTTTTCCTCCTATGCCAAAATTTGAATTGCTTATTCATTATTTCAAAACAATTAAAATAATTAAAATCAGCTATGTATATCAATTATACCATTAGTTTTAGCTATGTATATTGTATATTTAGTCTATTATCAAATAATAAATAGCGTTAATTACTGTAAAATGAATGAAAATAACTCTTTATTCTAATTTTATTACCATTTCAAAACAAAACACCCCAAAACCCGAAAATTTCCCTACCAACATGAAACCAAACGCAGTTTTACCCTTGCATTTCAATTTCGAACTGTTATGGTAAATATAACCAGACAAACCAACTCTGGCGTGCTCTTTCAAAAGGGCAACTGATTTTATTTTTAATGTTTTTAATTGAAACGTTTGAAATGTGTAAAACAAACGTTTCAATTGACCAAAACAAACGTTTGAATGAAGCAAAGCAAACGTTTGAATTTTACAAATCAATTAATTGAAAAAAACAATCAATTGTAATGGGTAAGCAGTTGATTGAATTACCCAAAAGAAATTAATTCATTTGGAAACTACCTTAATAAAATCAAATAAATGATAAAGGGGAATTTTTTATAGCATTACCAATCCGAGTTACATCGCGTGGTTATATTGATCCGCGCAATCCACAAGCTCCAAAGAAATTTCGTGCAGTTATCGACAAACCTGTTGAAATTGACGAGGACACACTTGCTGAGTTGTTAGAAAAACGTTCAGGGATGACCAAGCTTGATTCTTTAAATGCAATCAATGCGTTGAATTACATTTTAGCTGATCAATTGGCTAGTGGAAATCGAGTGAATTTTGGTCGTTTAGGTAAGTTTTATCTTTCAATCACATCTGATGGTTCTGATGATGAATTTGGCATTGATCCAAAAACGATTCGGGTGAAGAAGATTCATTTTAATCCAGGCAAAGAAATCAAAAAGGTACTTGCTGAGGCGAAATTTGTGCGTAACTTCTCAGCAAAAGGGAAAGTAGAAACACCAATCGTTGAACGTTTTGCACCTGTAGCTGATGATGAATTGGTTGTAGAAGGTTTGTTGGAAGAATAATTAATAATGTAGAAGAAAACGTATTTTACTATTTAGTAGAATGCGTTTTTTATTGGACTTTTATATCAAACAAAAAAACATGTAAGTAAAAAGAACTTACACGTTTTATTTGACAAACCCCTATAGTCTAAATAGAGATTCTCGCCTTTTGCTTGTTTTGATTATTCACCTAGTACTTCGGCAAGTTCATACTCTTTTTCCAACATAAACTCACGCATATATGGCAAAACAAATTGCACTTTCCCATAGCCTGCATTAGCAATTACACCTTTTTCAATCAGACGATTACGCAAGTGGTTGGTGTTATTAGCATCCTTATCAATTCTCTTTTTGATATCCGCAATATTACTAATAAGTTTATCTTTAGCCATCGCACTTGCAAAAATCCGCTCATTTGGCGACATCTCTTTATAGACTAAGCTATGCACATCAGTAAACAATTTGGCAACTGAATTATTTAAAGCAATCTTTACAGCTTTTCGGTCAATAATGGTGTCTTTTTCTTTCCACAATTCTTTTCCTAGTAACTGAAATAAAAAAGGATAACCATTCGTTTTTTGAGCAGCTAATGTTACCGCCTTTTCTTCATA
>JAITWV010000182.1 GCA_031285105.1 Streptococcaceae bacterium
GAGACTACTAAAGTTGGATTTATCGGAATTGCCACAACTAATACACCAAACTTAGTATTACGTCGTCATGTAGAAGGATTTGATTTCTTAGATGAGGCGCAAACGATTGCCAAATATTCAGCTGAACTACGCGCACAAGGAGTAAATGCGATTGTTGTCATGGGACATGTTGGCTCATCAAGTTTAGCCGGAATTGCAGCTGGTGATGCGGTGGAAATTATGAATCGTGTAAACGAATTAGATGCAAATAACAGCGTAGATGTATTTGTAGCAGCACATAACCATTTATTTACGAATGGTCTAGCAGGGAATACACGCATCGTTCAATCAACCTCAAACGGACGTGGATACATTGATTTACAAGGAACAATTGATACACAAACAGGTGATTTTGTAAGCGCTCCAACAGCCGAAGTTCGCCCAGTAGCACCAAATGTTGGAATTTTACCAGACAATAACGTTCAAGCTATTGTTAATGAAGCAACTTATATCACAAATGAAGTAGCAGCTAGAAAAATTGGACGTACAGCCGATGGACAGCCAATTTCAAGAACAGTCAATAAAGCACGTGGTGAATCGCCAGTGGGTAATCTGATTACGGACGCGCAACGTTATATGGCAAATGTTGAAGGTCTAAACGTTGACTTTGCAATGACAAATAATGGTGGGATTCGTGATGACTTACGTGTTAACTCACTTGGTGAAGTAACATGGGGTGCTGCACAAGCGGTTCAACCATTTGGAAATATTTTACAAGTAATTGAAATGACTGGTGATCAAGTTGAGCGTGTATTGAACCAACAATTTATTGGTACAAGCAACTTATTCTTACAAATTTCAGGGTTACGTTATACTTATGTGGAAACACCAAATGGCCCACAAACACATGAAATTTTAAATGTAACCAAAGAAGATGGCACACCAATCGTGGCAGATGAAACATATCGTGTAATCGTTAATGAGTTTATCTATGCAGGTGGGGATGGTTTTTCAGTCTTTACCGAAGCAAAATTTGTCGAAGGAATGGCAACAGATACCAACACATTTATTAACTTTATCGAATTAATGACTTCACGCGGACAAGCGTTATCAGCAAGTACAGGTGATCGTAAGATTTTAGTAACACCAGAAGTTGAAGCATTAAAAAATAATGCCGCAAATATTTTAGCAAATGGTTTATCACAAAGCCAATTAACTTTCAATAACGGTGTTGTAACCTTAACACTTGATGGTTATTCATTTGTTTTAAGTGAAAATGCGAATAACCGTAACATTGCAGGAACTATTTCTATCAATGATCAATTTGAATTAAGATTTGATATTAAAGGAAATGGCTCAAATGTAAAAGTATTTGAAGTTGTAGAAAAATAATAACAAAAAGAGGATGGGACAAAACTCTCGAATGCGTAGAATAAAACGAACATTCAAGCGTTAGCCCAAAACTTCAATCGTAAAAACCTCCAAAAATCTATCTTTGATGATAGATTTTTGGAGGTTTTTACATTATTCGACTGGAAACTAAATTTTAAAATAGTTTTGTCTCTGCCTCTTTTACTATTTTTAAATATAAAGATAAATCGAAAACCACATCAAAATCGCTGCCGCAAGGACAAACAAATGCCATATAACATGAGCAAATGGGAATTTAAAGCTATATAAAATAGCCCCTAGTGAATAAATCACCCCACCTGAAACTAATAACCAAAAGCCACCAGGTTCTAAGGCACGCCATAAAGGAACAATCGCCAGCATCACTAACCAGCCCATGATAACGTATAAAATAGTTGACGCTTTTGGCACTTTATCCCATTTTGGTAAGAAAATTGCTTTCATCACCACACCAAAAATTGCCAAAGCCCAAATTGTTCCAAATAAAGTCCAACCCAATGGTCCACCAACTGCTAGTAAACAATACGGTGTGTAAGTTCCAGCGATTAATAGATAAATAGAGCTGTGGTCAAAAACCTGAAATACTTTTTTGGCTTTCGTGAAAATGAGACTATGGTATAAGGTTGACGCTAAAAATAATAAAGTCAACATACTCCCATAAATCGTCATTGAAACAACAGCAAGCACAGAACCAGATGCAACCCCATTTAAAATTAATAAAACCAAACCAGCAACTGCCAAACCAAACCCAATTCCATGAGTTATGGCATTTAATACTTCATTTGTGATTAAATATTTACGTGAATGAACCAAAACATCTCCTCCTTTATATTTTTTGCAATTATAACATGAGTTTACAATTTACGTGGGAAATCACTCTATATTTTTTTGATAGCGTTTTTAATAGTGTGGTAAAATAGAATGTATGAAAAAATCAAACAAAAGGAAGAAAGAATCTGTTACCAAAAAATTTTTTATGGGGTGGAGCAATTGCAGCCAACCAAGCAGAAGGAGCTTATCTAGCAGGTGGAAAAGGCTTAACGACCGTTGATATGATTCCTCATGGTAAAGATCGTTATCGTGTGAAAATGGGTGAGATGTATCCTGTTGAAGAAATTCCAGGTAGTTTTTATCCATCACATGAAGGCGTGGATTTTTATCATCATTACAAAAAAGATATTAAAATGTTTGCGCAAATGGGCTTTAAAACATTTAGAACCTCAATTGCCTGGGCGAGACTTTTTCCTAATGGCGATGAATTGATACCAAATGAAGAAGGTGTTCAATTTTACATAGATATGTTCAGCGAATGTCAAAAATACGGCATCGAACCTTTAGTAACTCTTTGTCATTTTGATGTGCCAATGGGTTTAGTTTACAAATTTGATTCATGGAAAAGCCGCGAGATGATAGATTGCTTTACACGTTATGCGAAAGTTTGTTTTGAGCGTTTTGATGGTTTAGTCAAATATTGGTTAACGTTTAACGAAATCAATATTTTATTGCATTCCCCTTTTTCTGGTGCTGGTTTAGCCTTTAAAGAAGGTGAAAATAAAACAAAAAGTATGTATCAAGCAGCGCACCATCAACTAGTTGCATCCTCTATTGCCACTAAAATCGGGCATGAAGTGAATAAAGAAAATAGGATCGGCTGTATGTTAGCAGGCGGACAATTTTATCCTTATTCAAGTAATCCTGAAGATATTTGGTTAGCAATTAACAAAGAACGTGAAAATTTGATGTTTATTGATGTGCAAGTACAAGGAGAATACCCTTATTATGCCAAACGAACCTTTAAAGAAAAAGGGATTGAATTAGACATTACGCCAGAAGATTTAAGTGTTTTAAAAGACCATACCGTTGATTTTGTCTCATTTAGTTTCTATCAATCAAGAACCGTTACCGTTGATCCTAATGCAGAAGTTGTTGAAGGAAATGTCATTAAATCAGTAAAAAATCCATACCTAGCTTCAAGTGATTGGGGTTGGCAAATTGATCCACTTGGTTTAAGGATTTCGATGAACAATTTATATACACGTTACAAAAAGCCATTGTTTATTGTTGAAAATGGACTAGGGGCGGTTGATGTTATTGAAGAAGATGGTTCGATTAATGATGATTACCGAATTGATTATTTACGCGAGCATATCAAAGCAATGAAAGAAGCAGTAGAAGATGGCGTTGAGCTTTTAGGATACACTTCATGGGGCTGTATTGATGTTGTTTCAGCTTCAACTGGTGAAATGAGCAAACGTTATGGTTTTATTTATGTGAATCGTGATGATGAGGGTAATGGAGATTTTAAACGCATTAAGAAAAAATCATTTGATTGGTATAAAAAAGTGATTGAGTCTAATGGAGAAATTCTCTAAAACTTCCAGTACTCCTTGAAAGATTTATCATTTGAGGGTACAATGTTAACGCAAAGATGGATGGTAGGAGGAAGTATTTATGAATCAAAAACCAAAGAAAAAATCGACATTCCAAAAAGTAACGATGGGTGTTGTCATTGTTATGTTGATTGCGACACTTGCAGGGATTGTTATTGGTGTAGTGCAAGCTTTGAGATAAAAAATGGCTTGGAATTTATTTCCAGCCATTTTTTCTTGTTTTAAACTTAAGATTTATTTTCTTTTATATATTGCAAAAGTAAGTCAATTTCATCTTGTTTTTTATCTGCTTTATCTTTTTTCCTTTTTAAAATCAAAATGATTACTACAAGCAAGACTGCTAAACAAATTGCTAAAATCCACCAATATTCACGCAAATAAGTCGCCCAGTCTTTTTTAGGTACAGGATCATTTAAAGCTTCAGTATTTGCTCTTAAAGCCTCTTCGGGTAAAACAGTAAAGTCCATATTCCATTCCCAAGATTTTCCAGTAAAGCCATTTTTGGGATCATTGGTTGTTGCCTTTGCCCGAAAAGTATACTCACCAGCTCTCATTTGATCTTGACCTAGAAAAACAGGAAATTGAAAGTTAGAATTTGGAGCAAAATTAACAGAATCCATTGTGTTTTCATAAAGCGTTTCAAGACTTCCACGACGTGTTATACGCCCCACAATTTCAACACGAGTGGTCAAAGCAGGCATATTATTTTGAATTTGTGCTAAAAAAGCTTTGCGATAGTTGTTGGTTCCGGTTGTAATGTTAAGTAAATTCAAATTTGGTTCAGCAATTTCTTTGTTAACCGTAAGCTTAATTGCGACAGCATAAGCATATTCTGAGGTAATCGACATTCCTTCTTGTTGCTGATTGTTTTCTTTATTTGTTGGTTGTTGAAAATGCCAAGAACCCAAAATGACCCCATCCTCTGCATTTTCAGGGACTTCAATATCAACGAATACATTTTTTTGTGAGTGTGCAGGAATAACAGTTTCTATTTGACTTTCGCGGACGTTAGCAATATCGCGCATTTTAATTTTTAATGAAGCATCATACTCTTCATTATTTGCTTGCGTGTAGTCAATTTCACCATTTGCATTAGTAAATGTGGTGAAGATTTGATTAAATACAGTAATTTCTTGATTACTTATATTTCGAATAATCATTTCAATTGTTTGCTTTTGTCCAGGTGCTAATTTTAAATCAAAAAAAGAAGAATCTTGACTGATTTCATTTTTCGCAGGAACTTTTTGGATGGTAAAATTTGTGTTTGTTGAAGCATTTACTCTTGTTAAAGGAATAAAAATAATAGCAAATAATAATGCGATAATAAAGAAAAACGTACACCTTTTCATCATGATGCAACCCCCAATGGTTTTAATTTTTTAATAAATAAATGGTATCATAAAAACCATTCTCATTTTTTCTTATTTTTTAATGGTAGATAAAATTTTGAAATTTTTTTAAACAAACCTCTTGTCATATAAGAAAAAACGTGTTAAAGTAACAAAGGTTAAATTAACCAAGACCGAAGACAGTTGGTGGAGCAATCCGTAAATCCAACCGAGGACAAGTAAAAGATTATTATATAACCTTTTTTCTTATCCCTCTTTTGTCTTATGACAGGGGATTTTTTCTTTGTCATCATACAAATCTAATGGAGGTGAAACAAAAATGAGTGAAGCAATTATCGCTAAAAAAGCTGCCTTGGTAGAAGAAGTTAGCGCGAAATTCGAAGCTGCTACATCAGTAGTTATCGTTGATTCTCGTGGATTAACAGTTGAACAAGACACAGTATTACGTCGTCAATTACGTGAAGCTGGAGTTGAGTTTAAAGTTATCAAAAACTCTATTCTATCTCGTGCTGCAATTAAAGCTGGCTTAGAAGGTCTTGATGAAGTATTCACAGGTCCTACAGCTGTAGCATTTTCAAATGACGATGCAGTTGCACCAGCACGTATCTTAAATGATTTTGCAAAAGACGCTGAAGCACTAGAAATCAAAGGTGGGGTTGTTGAAGGTAAAGTTTCTACAAAAGAAGAAATCGTTGCCCTTGCAAAATTACCAAACAAAGAAGGCATGTTATCAATGCTTTTATCAGTACTTCAAGCTCCTATCCGCAACGTTGCATACGCAATCAACGCGGTGGCAGAAGCATCAGAAGGGCAAGCAGCTTAATAGGCGCTTTCCAAATAGCAGCTTAAATCAAGTTTGCTATATATAACACAAAAACTACAAAAATTATCGGAGGATATTACAATGGCATTAAACATTGAAAACATCGTTGCTGAATTAGAAACAGCGACTATCTTATAATTAAACGACTTAGTTAAAGCTATCGAAGAAAAATTTAACGTATCTGCTGCAGCTCCTGTAGCTGTTGCTGCTGAAGGTGGCGCTGCTGCTGCTGAACAAACTGAATTCACTGTTGAATTAGTTTCAGCTGGTGCAACTAAAGTTAAAGTTATCAAAGCAGTTCGTGAAGCAACTGGTCTTGGCTTGAAAGAAGCTAAAGAATTAGTTGATTCAGCTCCTGCAGCTATCAAAGAAAACGTTGCTAAAGACGAAGCTGACGCATTAGCAGCTGCTTTATCTGAAGCTGGTGCAGAAGTTACTGTTAAATAATTAACTATTGAAACCTTTGAGTCATATTCGTGTGATTCAAAGGTTTTTTATTAACTAAATATCCATCTTCACAAAAGAATCCGTAAACAAAACTTTTGCATGCTAAAAAACACCAACAGCCAAAGCCATCAGTGTCTTAAATCTAAACATATTTAATCAAGAAATTTTTCTTTTTCCCACGACGAATAATCGTAAATGACCCATCAATTTTATCTTCATCATTTAAAACATAAGCCAAATCATCTTGACGTACACCATTAATATAAATTGCGCCATTTGCTACATCTTCTCTAGCTTGACGTTTAGATGGAGAAATTTTACTTGCAACTAATAATTCAACGATATTTCTGTCTTCATCTGTGCCAACTTCATAAGTCGCAACGTTTTTATCATTTTCAAATTTGTTTCGCAAAATATCAGCTGGAACGTCTTTCAAATCGCCACCGCCAAAGAAAATAGCAGAAATTTCAATCGCTTTTTCTAGTGCTTTTTTGCCATGAACAATTGTTGTTACTTCCTCAGCTAAGCGTTTTTGTGCTAAACGTGTTCCTTTGTCTTTTAAGAATTCTTCTTCAACTTCTGCAATTTCTTCTAGAGACATGAAAGTAAAGATTTTTAAATAACGAACGGCATCTTCATCTGTTTGATTCAACCAGTATTGGTAAAATTCATAAGGAGAAGTCTTTTTAGCATCTAACCAAATCGCATTTCCTTCTGATTTGCCGAATTTTTTGCCATCAGAAGTCGTAATTAAAGGTAGAGTAAATGCAAAAGCAGACTCACCTGTTTCTTTACGGATTAATTCAGTTCCAGCTGTAATATTGCCCCATTGATCAGAACCCCCAGCTTGAAATTGAATGCCATGTTCTTGATATAACTTTAAGAAATCATATCCTTGTAAAATCTGGTAAGCAAATTCAGTATAAGAAATTCCGGTTTCAATACGACGTTTTACGGATTCTTTGCTCATCATGTAATTAATCGTAAAGTTTTTACCAACATCACGTAAAAATTCAAGTAAAGAAACTTTTCCTAACCAATCATAATTATTCACAATCATCGCTGGCACTTTTTCATCTTCAAAATCGATAAATGAAGACAATTGCACACGTAAAGCCTCTGTCCAAGCATGAACAGTATCTTCGGTATTTAATTGACGTTCACTATCTTTAAATGACGGATCACCAATCATGCCTGTTCCACCACCAACTAGTGCTACAGGCGTGTGTCCAGCTAATTGGAAACGACGAAGCATCAAAATTGGCACCAGTGAACCAACGTGTAATGAGTCAGCCGTTGGGTCAAAACCGATATATAATTTCACGCTTTCTTTGTTTAATTTTTCTTGAATAGCTGCTTCATCAGTTGATTGATAAATTAGGCCGCGCTCTTTTAGTTCATCAAAGAAAGTCATATTCATAATCTTTTTCTCCTATTTTCATTAAATATAATTAAAATTTTACTACATTTGTCCAATTATTCATAGGACTTTTTCTTGAGTTATTGAGGAGGAGGAGGAATTTTGTTATACTTTGTCGTGATGAAAAAAATGGAGGCTTTCAATGAAGCAATCTAAGAAGCAAAATGATAAAACACCAAAAGAGTATGTTTTATTTGGTTTAAATATTTCTGTACAAGTGATTCGAGCGCTAACCATTGTAGTAGGAGTTTTAATCTTACTAGGAACAAGTTTGGTCGCAGGAATTGGTATTGGGTATTTAAATTATCTAGTAACAGACACACAAATTCCTGATAAAGCAAGTTTAGAAAAAAGTATCAATGATGTTTCAGAAGTTTCCTCTTTAGCATTTGCTGATGGAACTGAGTTTGCAATGATTTCTAGTGACTTAATTCGCACAAGCGTTACAACAGATGAGATTGCACCAATTATGAAAAAAGCAGTTGTGGCAACGGAAGATGAGAACTTTTATGAACACAATGGCTGGGTACCAAAAGCAACGATTCGAGCTCTTTTAGCAGAAACGCTAGGAGTAGGTTCATCCTCAGGTGGCTCTACGCTGACGCAACAATTAGTGAAACAGCAAATTCTTGGTGATGATCCAACTTTTAAACGTAAAGCAAATGAAATTTTATTAGCCACTCAAATCGAAAAAGATTTTTCAAAAGATGAAATTATAACAGCATATTTAAACGTCTCACCTTTTGGACGAAATAATCGCGGACAAAACATTGCAGGTGTAGAAGAAGCAGCGATGGGAATTTTTGGTGTTTCTGCCAAAGATTTGAACATTCCGCAAGCAGCCTTTATCGCTGGGTTGCCACAAAGTCCGATTGTTTACTCGCCTTATGATCAATTTGGTAACATGAAACCAATGGAAGAGTTACAAATTGGGTTAACAAGACAACGGAATGTTTTATTTAATATGTTTAGAAATGGCTATATTACTGAACAAGAATACAAAGAAGCACTAGATTATGACTTAATCTCTCATTTCCAAGCAAGAGCAGAAGCGCCAGTACCAACGAATGATTATTTGTATACCACTGTCCTTTCACAAGCACAAGATATATTAGCACGTCAATTAGCTAAGGAAGCTGGTAAAACTGAAGAAGATTTAAAAGACCAAAATGTTTATAATGCTTATTTAAATCGTGCGGTATTGCAATTGCGTTTAGGAGGATATAAGGTTTATAGCACGATTGATCAACAAATCTATAATGCCATGCAAGATGCCACAGCTAATTTTGGACATTTACTAGATCAAGGTATGAATGGTTTTTCTCCAGAAGTTGGTAATGTCTTGTTAGATAATAAAACAGGAGCAATTTTAGGATTTGTCGGTGGGCGTGATTTCACTACGAATCAAAACAATTATGCTTTTAATACAGAACGCTCTCCAGGTTCAACTATTAAACCATTGTTAGTTTATGGACCGGCAATTGAAGAAGGAATGATTGGCTCAGAAAGTATGCTCTCTAACTTCCCAACCTCATATTATGATGGTACACCGATTTTATGGAGCGGACGAGATGGTACAAACTCTTTCATTAGTTTACGTGAAGCGCTAGAATGGTCTTGGAATGTTCCTGCTTATTGGACACATGAAGAATTAAAGAAAATTGCCGATCCAAGTGCTTACATGAAAGCGATGAATTTCAGCATTCCAGATGCAGACTATTCTTTACCTTCTTTACCGATGGGAGCAACAGAAGTAACAACCATCGAACAGGTAAATGGCTTCCAAACATTTGCGAATGGTGGAAAATTCAATCAAGCTTATTTAATAGATAAAATTGTTGACTCACACGGAAATATTGTTTACCAGCATGAGTCTAAACCCGTTCAAGTTTTCTCACCAGCAACAGCTTCAATTATGACTGATTTAATGCGTACAGTTATTGATGGTGGAACAACGACACAGTTTAGAAGTATTATGACAAATGAGGTCAATCCAACGCTAGCGACAGCCGATTGGGTTGGGAAAACAGGAACAAGTGATGAATTTAGAGATGCTTGGTTAATTATCTCAACACCAGGAATTACCACCGGTTCATGGATTGGTATGGACGGAGAAAATAGTCCAAGAAACATGACCGAATCATCCAGTCGGAACAATTCGCAATTCATGGCCTATTTGATGAATGCTGTTTATCAAGTGCGACCAGATGTATTTGAAATAGGTCAAAGATTTACATTAGACTCTAGTGTTATCCGTAGCACTGTTTCAAAATTCACAGGTGAAAAACCAGGTACAGTGACTATTGATGGCAAACAAATTCAAACTCCAGGTGGCACAATTACTAGCTACTGGGCAAAAAATGGTGCACCAGCTTCGACTTACCGTTTTGGTATTGGTGGAACGGATGCTAACTATAAAAAAGTTTGGGCTGATTTATTGAATAAAGCACAAACAAACAGTAATAACAATAACCAAACTGCAGATAATGAAGCAGATACAACTGTCACTGAGCCAGATAATCCAGATGACCAAGCAACACAAAATGAACAAGAACCAGACAATGAAACTTAAATAATAGAAGAAAATCCTCCATTTGGGTATAAAGTCTAATGCAAAATAGGACTAAGGTACCATGTATTTTCGTCTATTTCGTTGCATAATATGTATGTAAGTTAGGAATTACGAAAACGAAATGGAGGATTTTTACCATGAACGAAAAAGATAGAGTATTAGAACTAATTAAAAAAGGAATTATCTCAACCGAGGAAGGATTGGTTCTTTTAGAAAAATTAGAAGGAAAAGAAGAAGCAAAAGTAGAAGAGCCAATTGGTGACTCAGTTGCTCACTTAATTCCAGAATTGAACCCAGAAGCTGCAGTTGAAGAAAAAGTTGAAACAGTAGAAAAAGAAGAGTTAGAACAAGTTTCATTCAGCGACTTTGAAGTTCCTGAGGATGAATTTGTGGCTGATGAAGAAGAGGAAGCAAAAACAGGAGCTTCTGAATTTGACAAAGAACAACTAAAAGAAGCGTTAAACCAAGCCGGTGAAGCACTAAAAGACGCAAGTAAACAAATTAAACCATATGCAGCAAATATCGGACAAATCATTGCAGATGCCTTTGGTAGCGTAAAAACAACTTTAAATGACAATGTTGACTGGAAAAACGTGAGTGTGAAAGTGCCAAAATTAACTTCAACAAACTTCTACACTGAAATGGAATACCCAGCAAATATGGCAACAATCATCGATATCCAAAGCACTAATGGTGAAATCAAGTTAGTAAATGGCTCAGATGACAAAGTATTAATAAAAGTAAACGGCAAAATCTACGGTGCGTTTGAAGGGCAAGTCGAAGATGAATTCAAAAAACGTAGCGAATTTAATGTTACAGATGAAAAAATTGAAATCAAAATTCCCAACAAATTCATTCGCGCTGATTTAGTTGTTGAATTACCAAGTCGCTTATATGATTTAGTATCGATTAAAAGCTTAAATGGAAACCTTGAAATTGCAGATTTAACCGCTGGAGATATCTACGCGTCATCAACCAACGGAGCGATTAATATGCACCCTAAAAAAGCAAGTATGTTAG
>JAITWV010000223.1 GCA_031285105.1 Streptococcaceae bacterium
AGGGTCTACGATTTTTATATAATCATATTCGTCTACAGGAATATCCAAAACCGATTTTAAAAAATCCGTTAATATATCAACGTTCCGCTGATCACCAAAAATCATTTTGAAAACAAAGTCGTTTGTTACAGATAAAAGTTTCCAAAAATATTTTTCTTCAGAAATCCCTTTTTCTATTAGCGAAATTGTCTTAGTTATCGTTATTTATTATTTTACTACGATAACTTTGATATATCTTCCAAGTAGAAAAAATAGGAAATATTCGTCTATAATTCCTATCTTTATGTTTTTTTCAATCCTATTTACTTTTGTAGGAATGAAACTATCTATTCAGCAACGAGCGATTACATGGAAACTGACAGTTCCTATGTTGATTTCTTATATTTTTTTATTGGAACTGTTCATTTCAGCTATAAGCAGTGCGATTGTATGGATTCAGAAAACTAAGGATGAGTCTACTAAAATCGACAAAATGAATTTCATTTGGGTAATTTTATTTGCATTAATTGGATGGATTATTCAAAAATAACAATAAAGGAGCAAAAAATGAGAAGTAAATATCAATCATACATTGCTATAAATCTAGTTCTTCTTTTATGGGCTATTGTTTATGGAGTCAAACTTTTATTTTTTAAAAATTCTATTCGATCAATTACTGAAGCAAATTATAATAGTGTAATAGAAAAAGTTTGGAAAGTATCACAAATACCGAATTATATCAATTACCTAACAGGTGGTTTGCTCTTGTTAATGATATTAGTTACGTTTACGATCTTTTTTTTAATAAATCATAGGCACTCCATTTTTGAAGACTTTGAAGTGGCAACTATTTTAGTTGTAAATTTTATAGTGACAATTTTTACAGTAATAATTTTTGGGGACCCAATCTTTACAACCGCAGCTATTTTAAGTGTAATGTTCGGAGGAGTAAGTTTTTTGTTATCAGGTGACAATGGAAGGTGAGTAAAATGACAGAAACTTTTGATAGATGTATTTTAACACCTTTTGCCTTTGCACCATAGAAAGCTATGCCGTAAATAGCACATAAAAAATAATTTCAAATTTTTTGAAAAACCTGTTGACTTCTGACAAAAAGAGTATAGAATAGCCTCGCTTTAAAAGAGTTGTAAACGAGTAAGAGATTGATTTTATCGTCTTTTGCTTTCAGCTTTGCACCTTGTGGGGAAATTCGTTGACAATCAGTTACGATAACTATAAATTGTATCTGTACATCTTTGTCAGTTCGTTCAACATAAAATATAGCAAATATAATTTAGGATTGAGGGAATTACATGAAGAAAGAACGATTAATAATACAACACAAACCTGTTTGAGAAAGCAATCACATAGGTGCAAGTCCTATGCAGGTTATTGCTCTTTGGAGCAAACCTAATTCCGCCAACTAAGGCAGCAATGTCCTAGTTGGTTTTCCCAAGTGGATTCAGGAATGATTTAGTTAATAAGTGTTTCAAAAATATAAATTTACAGGGAAAACAAAGGAGTAGGGTGTATGGAAAAGAAATTAAAAATCGGTATTATTACCGCAGGTGCAGTCGTTGCACTAGGTGGAGCTGGGGGAGCTTATGCTTACACGAATAGCGAACACCAACAAGAGGTTGCGATTGAAAACATCAAGCGTGATCTATCAGACAACAAGGATATTTTAAAACAAGCAAAAGCCTTGTTAGACGCTAAAGGCGAGTTTTTAGCAAAGGATTTAAAATCTGAAAGCCTTCAAACAGTTAACAAAGCCTTTGAGAAAAACATCAAAGATGCCAACGAAATCAATCCCGACTTAATCGGCAATTATGCGAAAACGTTCAAGAGTGAAACAGATGAAATTGCTGGGTTATTGAATAAAGCATCGACTATGCTAGAAATGCAAACAAGCGTGAATAAATTGTTTACGAAAGCTGTTTTAAATGGCTCTGTGGTTGGAAAAGATGTGGTTATCGTTAAGGACTTGAAGGTTGCGGAAGTTGAAGCGATTGAAAAAGAGCTTGATACTAAAACTGCATTTGGTAAGACTGTTTCAGGTGTTTTGAGCCAAGCGAAAACGCAAATCACTGATACAGACAACGCAACTAAAGCCGTGGACGCATCTGTGAAGGATAAAGGTTCTCGTGAGTTGAACAACAAGGCAATTGAGTTGGTAAATAAAGTTAAGAACGCTGATGTTAAAAAGGCATTGATGGATAAATTGAATCCGATTAAAGCTGAGCTGGATAAGGTAGATGCTGAAAACCAAGCGAAAGCTGAACAAGAGGCTCAAGCACAAGCGGAGGCGGCAGCTCAACAACAAGCTCAAGCACAAGCTCAAGCTCAAGCACAAGCAGAGGCGGCAGCTCAACAACAAGCTCAAGCCAATGCGAATAACCAATCGAATTACACGCCTGATTATTCTGGTGGTACGAATAACAGTGGTTCTACTGGTGGGGGAAATAGTGGTAATTCAGGTGGGGGAAATGGGACTTATGATCCTAATAATCCGACATATAGTGATGATGGTTTAACTCAAGAGGATATGAATAATCGCCCAGAATGGCATGGGTAATCAAAATTAAATAGCAAAAACGAAAGACAGGACTTTAAAAAGTTGTGTCTTTTTTGCATGTTAAAAATTGGAGGTAGAAAAAATGAATGGGATTCGTTCGCCTGCTGGCATAGAGTTCAAATGTTTCAAAAGGACAGCATAGAAAGGGATTTTTCATGAAAGAAAAAAACAAAAAATTAGTCAAACGTTTAGAAAAAGCTAAACGCAATCGTGTTTCTAACGAGAACAACACACAATTAGGTAATCGTTTTATCAAAGTCGGCAAACACTTAGTTGGTGTCGCAGGTATGACCTTGCTTTTTGGTGGAGCAGTAGCGATTGGCACACCAATGGTTACCCCAACAATTCATGTTTCAGCCGCAACCGTATCACCTGGTGATGGAACGGTGTTTGGTACTTTGAATGGCAAAACGGTGTATCAAGCCAAAACAAACGACACAGGACAAACTTCATTCCAAAATCTAGTCAACGCAATCGTTCAAGATGCTAGTGCGACAAGTACAATCGTTACTAATGTTGGTTGGCAATCGAATACCACGCTAGAAAACGGAAAGCCCTTGCTTCAATTTGGTGGTGCTGCGTGGTTGGGAGGTGATGGCTATTCAGATTCTGACCTTGCAAAAGGTGTTTTAGTTCAAAACGGTACAGCCAAAATTAAAAATATTGGTACAGCAGTACAAAACGGACAAACAATACCTTTAGACGCAGGTATTACAATTAGAGATGTAACTACATCTGGTGGGGCGGAAGATAGTGCGAATGTCATTATGGCTCTCCGCAATATGAATGGTACCTTATCATTAGATTTCCTTCAAAAAACAATTGGAGATAACGTTGGTGGAGGGGGTGGTGAAGGTAGCTTAGCACGTAGTTTTGTTGATCCAAATCAAGTGTATTCATGGATTTATAACACGTATTATGATGTAACATTGTTAAACGCAAACACAGGGCAGCCATTACCAAGCAATACTTTATTCGCAATGAAGGTGTCGGATATTGATAAACAACAATTAGCACAAGTTACCGATGCTAACGCTTTGGCATATGTAGTTGCCCCAAACACAAATTTGTCGATTCAGGGAAGTAATTTCCAAACTTCACAGACTGTTGGCTCTGAAACGGATACGACTAATCTAGGTCCGAATGCTTTTATTGTATTTATGCAAGATAACGGTACAAGTGTTGGGTTTAAGTACCCAATAGGCATCGAACGCAACACCCTACAATCCGCCCTGTTCGGTAAACTAAACGTAAAAATCAACCCATCAGGCAAAATCAAAGTCGACAAATCAACCACTCAATACGGCGACAACCTACCAAACAACCACTACAATTTCACGAATATCAAGTTCGATGTAATCAATTCAAGTGGTACAGTTGTTGACACCATCGACCTTGATGCAAACGGTGTGGGATTATCTATTGATTTACCAACGGGTACTTATACCTTACGTGAAAAATCAAGTAACTGGACTTCGACAGGTCAAACAGTCCGACCAGATCAAACCGTTGATGTAACAGGCGGCAATACAACAAACGTCAACCCAAACAACACAGCGGTTCAAGGGAAAATCACAATCCGTAAAACTGGTAAAGAATCAGGACAGGACATGTGGAACGACCAATATACGTTAGCTGGAAACAAATTTAAACTAACGCATGAAGATGGTTCAGTCTACAATGTAACGACTGATGCCAATGGGAATGCTCAAATTGATAAACTGCCGTTAGGTAAATATCATATCGAAGAAACTCAAGCCTCATTAGGTTTTGCAAATACATTTACTCCAGTCGATGTAACACTGACTTATAAAGACAATCAAACTGAAGTAGTCTTCGGTAACGCCGCTGGAACCAATCAGGAAGTTACAGGGAAAATTTCTATCAAGAAAACAGGTAAAGAATCAGGAAACTCAATGTGGAACGACCTTTACACACTTGAAGGAAATAAATTCAAACTAACTTCGTACACTGACGGAAAAACCTATACTGCAACGACTGATGTGAACGGTGATGCCTTTGTCGACCACTTGCCTTTAGGTAAATACAAAGTCGAAGAAACACAAGCTTCAATCGGTTTTGCGAATACATTCCAAACACAAGACGTAACGATTTCTTATAAAGACCAAAACACACAAGTTGTCTTCGGAAACGCCGCAGGTACCAATCAGGAAGTCACTGGAGAGATTACTATTACCAAGAAAGGTAAAGAATCCGATGACAATATGTGGAACGGAAACTATACCTTAGCTGGCAATGTTTTCAAACTAACTTCACTAACTGACGGTAAAACGTATGAAGTAACAACCAACGACAAAGGTGTCGCAAAAGCTACTCATTTACCTTTAGGAAAATACAAAGTCGAAGAAATTAAATCTTCTAACGGTTTTGCGAACACGTTTGAACCTAAGGAAGTGGAAATCAAATACAAAGACCAAAATACTGAAGTAATATTCGGCGAAACAGACGGAGAAAATCAGGAAATCAAAGGGGAAAACCTATTAAAGAAATCTGATGAAGAAACAGGCGTGAATCAAAACGGTGCAGCTGTGATGAAGAACGCTAAATATGCCTTGTTCTATGCAGACGATGCCACAGGTTCATCGCCACACCATGCAGGGGACCCAGTGAAATGGACGGATAAACCAAACCCCGAACTGCTACAAGGGGAAAAAGTGACTTCGGCTGTTATTGGTGGTACACAAACAAACTTCGGCGATAAAGTGGTTGTTGACGTATCAGACGACAAACTAGAAGCAGCGGTAGGAAATCTTGCATTAGGAAAATACTACTGGCAAGAAGTCGATGCAGGCGAAGGCTATGTAGTTGATCCAGCAAAACACAATTTTGAAATCACGAAAAAGGACGATGCAACTGAAAACATCATCACTCCTGATTCAACTTCAAAAGAACAAGCAATCAAAGCAAAAATCAAATTCCAAAAATTAGTCCAAGTGCCAAGCGGTTCAACATTGGCAGGTCTAAATGGTGTAGAAATTACTGCTACTCCGATGGCAGGAACTACAGCTGCACCAGTGATAATGACTACTCACACCAACCCAGCCACAGATGAAGATGGTTTTGGTGAAGGTGTATTGGTTTACGGCGACTGGAAAATCGAAGAAACAAAAGGTGTCCAAGGCTACGAGGATATTAAACCGATTTATATCCATATGGAAACAAGCACCAAGAAGGATATTCTAACAATCTCCGCAAGTTACAAGGAGGATTTCTCAACACCGTTCACAACAAGAACGTATAACTTAACGGACGATGGAAACATTGACAATCCTAACTTAGACGGAAATCAATCAGGAAACGTAAGCTCAGACATTCCAACCATTTCCTTATCTCCATTTACGTTTGTTGATGGCGAAAACCCAACAGTAACACCAGACCCAACGGACCCATCAAAAGACGTTACCAAAACAGATGGTGGCGATTCGATTGATAATGGGGAAGTCGCATTAAACTCTGACTTTGTTTATGAATTAAACGCATCTGTTTTACCAAAAGGGCGTACAGATATGACGACCAAGTGGGAGATTGATGATGATTACGACCAAAGATACGACCGTTTTGATGGCACGTATAACGTGTATGCAACTACTGATTTTGGCTCATACAAAAAAGGAGACAAATTGCCTGCCGACTTCATGACCGTCAGTGATAATGGCGACCATGCGATTTTCAAGACAACTCAAAAATTCTTAGATGTTATGAACGCCAACATGAACAAAAAGGTTGGATTTACGATTCATGCAGACTTCTATCGTTACAACAATTCAGAAGAAGTAGTCAATACATTTGTTCAAACCATCAACGATGAACAAATTAAGTCGAATCCAGTAGACACGTTCACTAAAGCTCCAGAACCTCACAAATTTGATTTGAAGAAAGCTCAGTATGATATTTCAGGTACAAGCTTACTCGACGATGATGGCGAAATGAACGACCGTTACGCTGATTCTAATGCGAATCCGTACAACGATAAAACAGACAACAACGAATCAGTCAATATCAACACCCAAGAAGTAAAAGCGGGAGACAAGTTGGTTTATCAATTGTGGTTAGATACCAAACCGTTTGATGATACGTCTGAATTGCAATATTTGAGAATGGTTGACGATTATGATGAGAAAGCCTTAGATGTTGATGCTAAAAAAGTCAAAGTGTACGACAAAAAAGGGCATGACATGACAAGCCACTTCAAGATTGAAGATGTGAATGGTGAAATCATCACTAGTGCCAATGAATTTACGGACGTGAAAAACTCAAAGGGCGAAACAGTGTCCGTTGTCGATACGAAGAAAATTCCTTTTGCTCAAGATTACAAAATTGATCTAAACGCCACAGTAAAAAAAGGTTTACCTGATAGCTACAATATCATTAATACCGCAAAACAAATGTGGCAAGATTCAGATGGAGAGGCAAAAGAGCATATCACGGAAAAACGTGTGAATGTAACGCCGTCTGCACCTAAAAAAGAAGTTGTTCAAACAGAAGGTGGAGAAAGCATTGACGGTGGCAATGTTGGATTAGATTCTCAATTCATTTACAAATTGGATTCAGCAATCAAACACGCAGGGCGTACTGATGATGATGTGAAGTGGGAATTTGTAGATAACTTTGACGAAAAATTTGATAAATATTTAGGAACGTACAATGTTTATGCAACGACTGATTTTGCAACATTCAAAACAGGCGATAAATTGCCTCCTGAATACTTTGAACAAGCAATTGATGAAAAGACCCAGCGAGTAACTTTTAAAGCCACACAAGCCTTCCTAGACGTTATTAATGCCAATAAGGATAAACAAGTAGGGATTTCTATTCACGCTGATGTGTATCGTTTTGCAAGCTCTGACGAGGTGTTGAATACATTCACTGAAATTACGAATGATGAAAAGACCGAATCCAACGAGGTTGATACGAAAACACCAAAAGTAGAGCCTCATAAATTTGATTTATCAACACCACAATTTGATGGAACAGTAACGAATTAGTTACAAAATAATATAAAAACATTATAAATTAACTAAATATACTGTGCTTATCGAGTAATCGGTGAGTATCAAGAAGGTTAATTGCTTTGAACCCCTAAAGCTC
>JAITWV010000262.1 GCA_031285105.1 Streptococcaceae bacterium
TCCTTTCAAATCAGCCATCGTAATGTTTTTATCAATCACTAATCCTTCAATTTGATGGAATTGGTGAGAGTGAGTGGCATCATCGGTATCACGACGATACACTTTACCAGGTGAAATCATCTTCAAACCACCTTTAGAAAAGTCATGTTTTTCCATGGTACGTGCTTGAACAGGTGATGTGTGAGTACGCAACAAGACTTCAGGTGAAATATAAAAAGTATCTTGCATATCACGAGCCGGATGATCTTTTGGTAAATTCATACGCTCAAAGTTGTAATAATCACTTTCCACTTCAAATCCTTCAATAACTTGATAGCCAAGACCTAGAAAAATATCCTCAATTTCTTGACGAGTTTGCGTTAAAATGTGGCGCGTTCCCAATTTTTGGGTATTACCTGGCAACGTAACATCAATTGTTTCTTTTGCTAAGGCGTCATTAATTGCTTGAGTTTCTAAAATTACTTTTTTTTCATCTAAAGCAATAGTAATCGCATCACGAATTTCATTAGCAAAAGCACCAACAACTGGACGTTCCTCCGCTGATAAATCTTTCATCCCACGCAAAGCAGCCGTAATTGGTCCTTTTTTACCAAGCACATTGACACGGATATCGTTTAAATTTTTCAAATCCGTGGTTGTTGAAATCAGCTCAAGCGTTTCAACTTTAAGTGTTTCTAATTGTTCTTTTAAAGACATTTTCTACATCCTTTCTAATTTAGCGTTGAAATTTCTTGCTAAAAATTCCAACAAAAAAACGCAAACAACGCATCCTTACTAAAAGGAACGAATTGCTCGCGGTACCATCCTAATTCATGACAAAAAATCATGCACTTTTTTACACGTTAATGCTGTGTTAGGCAGATAAGCTCGTGGAAGTGAATTCGTTTTGCAAGGGTGCTAAGCTTTCAGTCTACGGCTTAACTTCCTGTTGGTGGTTTGCAAAATTACTTGGTTTCCGTCATTGCTTACAATCGTTTATTACTAGGTATTTTATAAGTTTTATAAGTGTTTGTCAATTATGTTCTAAACGAACTCCATCTGATTATTCATTACTTTTTGCTTGATAAACGGCCAAAAACTCTTGTATCTCATGATAAATTCTCGCAATAGGAAAACCAACGATTGTAAAAAAGTCTCCCATTATCCCTTTAACATATAATGAAGCAGCGCCTTGAATGCCGTATCCTCCAGCTTTATCTTGCCATTCATTGGTTGACAGATATTGAGTAATTTCAGCTTCGGTCATTTCATAAAATTCCACATCGGCAACTTCCATAAATGATTTTTTTCTCTCTTTATACATGATAGTCACACTAGTCATTACTTGGTGCGATTTTCCACTATAAGATAGTAACATTACCCGCGCATCCTCAGCATTTTCTGGTTTTCCTAGAATTTTATCACCAACAGATACAATTGTGTCCGCTGCAATTACTAAGTCCTCTGAATAAGTTTGATGAATAAATGCCGCTTTCGTTTCACTCATTCGTTTGGCATAAATAGTCGCTTTTTCATTTTCATAAACACTTTCATCAATATCTGCTGGTATCACTTGATAATCAGGGATGATTCTTTTCAATAGTTCTTTTCTTCTTGGGGAATTTGAGGCAAGTATAATCATGAATTTTTCCTTTCCTTTTAAAAAATCGACTGACAACAAAAATCATCAGCCGACTATTATTATAGTACCTTTTGCATATGTTTATATTTATGACCAGCTATCTTTACTTGTGCAACGACCTGAAAGCCTGAGCGCTTGTATAATTTTTCAGCTTGTGTATTTTCAACATCAACATTCAAGCCAATTATCTTTTCATTGTCTTGCTTAGCTACTTTTGGTAAAGCTCTTAATAATTTTGTACCGACACCGTGTCCACGAAAGTTTGGAGCTACTGAAATCGAATCTAAATACCATTCTCCTGGTAGGCTTTCTGAGTCAGTAAAAATTGTTTCTTTCGGGTCAATGTCAAACGCTGGTAAAATTTGTGTAAAAGCTTCATCAATCACTTTTTCATCTTCTGCTGGATATCCAAAAGCTACACCAGCAATTGCACCGTTTAATTCTTCGATAATTCCACGATGATAGTTATAACGATAATCTTCTTCATCCATTGCTACCAACATAATTTCTTTAGTTTTTTCTTCCCCATATTTTGCTAAAAAAGGAAGTTGCATATCACGAAAAATGACCATCAATAAATCAACAATCGCTTCCCCATCTTCTTTTTTTGCTTGCCTAATCACTATAATTCCTCCTTGTTTTTAAATTAACGCTTTTCTTGTAATAACATCCACACCTCTAGGCGCCCACCCTGCAACAACTGCTGGACCACTCACACGAATCCAACCAAGTCCTGCAAAGACAATATCTGTTTTTTCTTTAATCGAAATTTCAAAACGAGAAAGCTCTGGGAAATTTTCAACTTCTTCTGGGCGTGGCGGTTGCAATAATCCACCTTTATGTTTGTCATAAAACTCCGTTGCTTTTTCTAGTTTCGTGCGATGAATATTCACATCATTTGATACATAAGCAATAAACCCTTGTTTTTGCCCTTGAATGAAATCAAAACGCGCTAATCCATCTAAAAATAAAGTTTGTCCTTCATTTAATTGGTACACTTTTGGTTTGATTTCTTTTTGTGGCGCAATAATATTTAAGTCTTTTTTCCCTAAATAATGGGCCATTTGATGACGGTGAATAATCCCTGGCGTATCAATCATAAACTTGCCATCTTCTAAGGGAATCTCAATTTTATCTAATGTTGTACCAGGAAAACGTGAGGTGGTAATTAAATCTTGGACGCCGGCTGTTTGTTTAATAATCTTATTAATTAAAGTTGATTTCCCAACATTCGTTACCCCAACGACATAAACATCACGACCATTGCGATGTTCTTCGATGGCATCTAGTAACTGAGAAATATCATGTGACTTTTTAGCTGACGTTAACAACACATCAACTGGACGTAAACCCTCTTCATGCGCACGCTCTTTCATCCATTGAATCATTTTGGGTGCTTTTAATGATTTTGGTAAAATATCGACTTTGTTTCCAACTAATAAAACTGGATTGGCACCAACAAAACGATGGAGTCCAGGAATAATTGAGCCATTAAAGTCAAAAATATCAACCACATTCACAATTAACGCATCTTTTGAGCCAATTTCATTTAATAAACGCAAGAAATCATCATCAGTTAAATGCACATCTTGAATTTCATTGTAGTGACGCAATCTAAAGCAACGTTGGCAATAAATTTCACCTGAGTCTTTACCTTTTTCATAAGCTGATTTTGGTAAATAACCTAAGCCTTCTTTATCCTCGGTTTGAATATGCGCCCCGCAGCCAATACAGATTAATTCTTCATTCATTGATTAAATTCCTTTCTTATAAGACATATCATATTTTGCGACTAATTTTTTCATCACACGACGCTCTCTTGCACGATTAAATTTCGTAATCCACGCATCACTTTCCACTAATGGTTTTACTAAAACTGATGGAATCCCGGCACGATTGGCACCACGAATATCGGTCATCAATTGATCTCCCACCATAATCATCTCTTGTGGTTGCAAGTTCAAACGTTTTTTAGCAATATTCATCCCCCGTGTAAATGGTTTAATGGCACGAGAAACAAAATCAATGCCAAATGGTTCAACTGCTTTTTTGATTCGTGGGTATTTGTTATTTGAAACCACAACCACTGGCATATTGGCTTTTTTCATATCCTCTAACCACGCACGCATTTCAGGTGTTCCAAGTGGATTGTTCCAAGCAATTAATGTGTTGTCTAAGTCCACTAAAACGGCTTTAATTCCTTTATTTTTTAACATATCAGGTGTTAGTTGGTACACGGCTTCTACAATATATGTAGGTTTGTAATTTTCTATCATTAAATATAGACCTCATCTTTTATTCTTTCAAATAATAGCATATTCAGGCTTTATTTGAAAGATAAGCCTAATTTTGCAAGGGTTTTCTTGTTTTAAACTACTAAAAACTCTATAATTAAACTAAGAATTTTTAAAGAAAGTAGTGAAATTATTATGATTGAAAATAAATTAATTATCGAAAAAAAAGAAAAAGAAAATCTATTAGCTGGTCTTGCAATTCCTGTTTTTTCTTTACGTACCCAGCATAATTTAGGGGTTGGCAGCTTTCTAGATTTAAAATTACTAGCAGATTTCATGCATAAAACTGGCATGAGCGTCATTCAATTATTGCCAATTCAAGACACAACGATACATATGAATTACACCGACTCTTCTCCTTATAGTGTGCTTTCAAGTTTTGCGCTACATCCTTTGTATTTTGATGTCACGCCGTTCATTGGTGAATTTACAACAGAGCAGTGGAGCGAGTATGCTAGGTTAAAAGAAGAATTACATGACAAAAATGAAGTCGATTACGAACGAACTCTTCATCAAAAATGGTATTATGCCATGCTTTTGTATAAAAAATTGGGCACAGAAATTTTTGGCTCTCCTGAATTTCAAGAATATTTTGAAACGCATCAAACATGGCTGAAACCTTACAGTGTGTTTTGTTCTTTGCGTGATATTTATGCCACAAGTGATTTTCATCAATGGAAAGACACTCACCAAATTTACTCCAAAGAGTTGTATGCGCAATTATTAGCTGATGAGCATTTGACGGAATTAATTGAGTTAAATCAGTTTATGCAGTTTTTATTACACCAACAATTAGTTGAAGCAAGTGATTATTGTCATTCAAAAGGGGTCATTTTAAAAGGTGATATTCCGGTTGGGATTATGAAAAATTCGGTGGATGCTTGGGTGAATCCTGATTTATACAATATGGATATGCAAGCAGGCGCACCACCTGATCAATTTTCAACAACTGGTCAAAATTGGGGCTTTCCAACCTATAACTGGTCAAAAATGGCTGAGGATGATTATGCTTGGTGGAAATCTCGTTTGACTACGATGGCTGAGTATTTTGATGCTTACCGTTTGGATCATATTTTAGGTTTCTTTCGTATTTGGGAAATTCTTGAAACAAGCGTTCGTGGCATGTTGGGCCATTTTTCACCAGCTTTAGGTTTTTCAGCCGATGAAATTGAAAGTTGGGGGATTCCGTTTAGACCTTGGGGCATTGAACGTTTCTTAGAGCCATTCATTAAAGATTTTGTTTTAGATGAAATTTTTGGTTCTGAAAATCGGACGTTCATTATTCAAAACTTCTTAGATATTGCCTATGAAGGTGGGTATAAATTCAAAGAAGAATACAATACCCAAAAGAAAATTGAACAATTGGGTGAAATGGATGACGTAATTCGTGATGGTCTATATACTTTGCATGAAAATGTTATTTTTGTCGTTGATCACAAAAACCCTGAATTGTATCATCCTCGAATTGAATTCATTAAAACGAGTTCCTTTAAAGAGTTTGGTTATGAGTTCCAAGAAAAAATGCACGCGTTACATGACCACTATTACTATCACCGCAATTATGATTTTTGGGCTGATGAAGCACGTCAAAAATTGCCAGCGATTATTCACGCAACTGATATGCTGTCTTGTGGTGAAGACTTAGGCATGGTGCCAGCTAATGTTCCTGATGTGATGAATGAACTTGGTATTTTGAGTCTAAAGTTAGAACGCATCCCAACAAATGGACAATGGTTTACAGATATCACTAAAGCACCTTATTTATCGGTTGTAACCACTAGCTCACATGATACAACAACTTTACGTTTATTATGGGAGGAAGAACCTGATTTTGCCAATCGTTATTACTATGATTTACTTGGTTTAGAAGGTGAAGTGCCTAAAGAATTAACTGGCAAGATTGCTGTTAAAATAATCAAGAGAAATCTAGAAAGTCCTTCAATGCTAGTTGCCTTACCATTTCAAGATTGGCTGGCAATAGATGAAAAATTAAGGATTGCTGATCCATCAAAAGAGCGTATAAATCAACCTGGTGTGGCAAATCATTACTGGCGTTACCGCATGCATTTGGATTTAGAAGAGTTGATTGACAACGAAGAGTTTATTTTGCAAGTGCGTGGGTTGGTTGAAAAATCTAATCGCCATAGAAAATAGGAATAGTTATCTCGCTCCTTAAAAAAGCATCATTTTAAAGACTTCTTCAATCGTCTTTAAAATGATGCTTTTATTATTAAATTCTGACTTTCTCAATCAAAATTCGACCATGTGCAATTTTTGCCAACACTTCATAAACAATCATTCCTACAAAGAAATTCACCAAGGCTGTCGTTAAGATTGCCACGACTAAAAATGGCAAACCCATCGAAAAGACTACTTTTAACTCGCTCAATCCTAAGAATGTACCAAAAAGATAAGTAGCTAACATGTAAATGGTTCCACTAACAGCTGTTGCAATCATAAAGATACCACCAATTTTAAAACGGAAAAAGGTTTGTTTGCTGTTCAATAATAAACGATATAAGAATAAAACTAAAATCGCTGAACCTAAACGATCAAAAATAGATGGAATTTGGAAAATTGGGTTGCCACCTAAAATTGTCGCTAATGTAACCAAAAGCAAACTTGAAAGAACAGCTTGTTTAAATTTCGGCTGAATCATAACAACCAAAAATAACGAAACAAGGGAAAAATCAGGACGAATAACACCACCAATACTTGGAACCGTTAAATAAAGAATTTGACCGATGGCGATAATAATTGGGGTTAAGACTAAAGTTAAAGTTGATTTGTTTTTCATAATATTTTCTCCTAATCATAATATGTGGGTAACAAGAAATAGTCGAGTACTCTAAAATAAAAAACAAAAAAAGCATAGATGTTTACAATCCATGCTTTGAACATTCAACATTCTAGCATAGATACGCACTTTAGAATACTCTAAGGGTCGTATCTATGAAATCTGCTCAGAAATCATACACACGACTATATCTTTGCCAGTTTTGCCATGAAGCTGTTTTGTTTGTATAGTCAAGCATGTGTAT
>JAITWV010000286.1 GCA_031285105.1 Streptococcaceae bacterium
ATGGAATAACTTTTCAAGCGCTCTTCTTGAAAAGTTATGGAATCGGTCCAGCTACAGCAGGGCGGACACCCTAAGCGTAGAGCCAAGCCAACCGAAAATTCGCAGTTTATAATTCACAAGCTTCGCTTTTTAGAATCTAAAATCAATTACGCTGTACTAAATCGAAAACAATATCTAACTAGCACAACAGGTATTTGATACTAAAACAAACTCAACTGTTCATTCTTTGACTCAAATTCATCCAAATATTCAAATGTCTGACGATTTAACAAAATATCATTTTCCTTACAAAACGCCCGCAATTTTTCCATCAATACCTGATGATTGGGGCTACTACAAGAATAAGCAAGTCCATATTTTCGCTGATATTTTTCTTTAACACCAGGAAATTTTTCATCTAATTTTTGATAAAAATACTCACGATTTCCCTCACGCATCGTCACACCAAAGCCAAAACAAACAATTCCTTTTACACCAGCATCTTTAATATATTCTAATAATCCGTCTAAGTTTTCTTCGGTATCATTGATAAAAGGCAAAAATGGTCCTAGCCAAACAACAGTGGGAATTCCTTCTTTTTTTAGTGTTTTCAACGCTTCAACTCGCTGAGAAGTCGTCGAAACATAAGGTTCAATTTTTTTACATAAATCATCATCAAAAGTTGTCAAAGTCATCTCAACTACTGCTTTGGTTTCTTCATTAATTGCTTTTAATAAATCTAAATCACGCAACACTCTAGCTGATTTAGTTAAAACAGCAACACCAAAACCATATTTTTTAATGACCTTCAAACACTCACGTGTATATTCCACTCGTTCTTCAATTGGCATATAAGGATCAGTCATTGCACCAGTAGAAATCACTGCAGGTCTTCTTCTTGATTTTAGTTGTTGTTCTAAAATCATTGGTGCATTGCGTTTAATTTCAATATCTTCAAATTCATGTTTCATCTGATAACAAGTGCTACGCGAGTCACAATAAATGCACCCATGCGTACAACCTCGATAAATATTCATGCCATTTTTAGGGGATAAAATCGTTTTATAATCTGCAAAATGCATTCTTTTACCTCTTTACTTCACTTCTATGCACAATTTTTTCTATTTTTGTGCATAAAACTTTCAAAATTTGTGCACAAAACACTATGACTTTTATGCACAAATTTCAAAAAAACTGTGCACAACTTTTTTCAATTTCGTGCACAGTTTTTTAAGTTCTATTCAAAATTAACGAATTTCCACTGCAAAAGTTTCAACTAATTTCTTTTCAATTTTCTTCATCGCCAAATGAATTTCTTCATCAGTTAACGTTTGCTCAATATTTGAAAACTTCAATGTATAAGCAAGTGATTTCTTGTTTACACCCAATTTCTCACCAGCAAATAAGTCAAATAAACTAACATCTTTTAGTAATTTTGTGCCATTTGCGTAGATTGCTTGGGTGATTGCTTGATTCGAAATTGAAGCGTCAACTAATAAAGCCATATCACGTGTGACTACTGGGAACTTAGAAATTTCCGCGTAGACTTTGGCTTCTTTTGCAAAGTTGGTGATTGCTTCAAGGTTTAATTCTGCTATATAGGTTTCTGGTAAATCATAAGCTTTGGCAACGTTTGGATGTACTTGTCCAACAAACCCAACCACTTCTTCATTTACCAATATTTTAGCCGTTCTGCCTGGGTGCATATCCGCTGAATTACTCCAACTTTCAAAAGTAATTGGAATTTCTAAGCTGGCAAATAATTCATCGACTATTCCTTTAATTGTAAAATAATCGACGGCAACTTTGTCATGTTTCCAATCTTTTTCTTGACTTAGACCAGTTAAAACAACGGCTAAATGATCGTCTTCTTTTGGCAATTGAGTCAATGTATCTTCTTGATTATGAAACACACGCCCAATTTCGTAAAAATGTAAATTCGTATTTTTACGAGCAACATTATAAGTCACATTATCCAACATGCCACTGATTAAGCTAGTACGTAAAACAGAGCGCTCTTCACTCATCGGCCAATCAAGTTTTGTCATGTTCGATGGGCTCCAAGCAAATTGGCTAGCTTTTTCAGGTGTCGTCAGGGCATAAGAGATAATTTCATTTAGACCAAAACCTTCTAAATTATTTTGAATTTTTCTAATCAAGGCTTGTTTAGCTGATAAACCTGCTTTTGCATCCACAGAAGTTGGTAAAATTGATGGCAAATTATCATATCCATAAATACGTGCTACTTCTTCGATAATGTCGGCTTCAATTGTGATGTCCCAACGTCTTACTGGAATAATTACGGTAAAACTACTACCCATTAAGAAGAAGCCAAACCCCAGCGCTTCAAATGTTGCAGAAATTTCTTGAAGACTTAAATTCGTCCCTAAATAGCTGTTGATACGTTCTTGGCTAATTGTGATTTCAACATTTTGCGCTTCTTTATAGCTACCTTGTGAAATGCCGTCAACTACTACACCGCCAGACAATGTTGCCATCATCGCAGCTGCTACGTTCATTGCTTCTTCCACTGTTGCAACGTTAATTCCTTTTTCAAAACGAGCCGAAGATTCTGAGCGTAAGTTGAATTGTTTTGAGGTTCTACGAATAGACAAACCGTCAAACAAAGCTGCTTCTAGTGCTACAGTTGTCGTGTTTTCATCAATTTCTGTATTTAACCCGCCCATTACTCCTGCAAGAGCTATCGGTACACCTGCGTTTGTAATCACCAAGTTTTCAGAAGTTAATTCACGTTCTTCTTCATCAAGTGTAACAATTTTTTCACCTTGGATAGCGCGACGAACAAGAATTTCTTTATCTGTTAATTTGCTATAATCAAAGGCATGTAAGGGTTGTCCGAAGTATAATAAAATGTAATTGGTAATATCTACTACGTTATTAATTGGACGAATTCCCATGTTCATTAAGCGTGTTTGTAGCCATGATGGGCTTTCAGCAATTTTAACGTCTTTAATCACACGCATTAAATAAGTCGGTGTGTCATTTTCGTCTTCAACTTTGACATTGATATAGTCTTCGATTTTAGCT